>CALAFV010000064.1 GCA_937891445.1 uncultured Phycisphaerales bacterium
CGGCTGGCCGCGCCGGTCACGGTCCGCGCCGAGGTGGTGCCGGTGACGGTGCCGCTGACGCGCGACGCGACTCCGGATCTGTCGAAACTGGGGGAGATCGCGGCAGTCGTGTCGGCTGATGAGCCGCTGATGATCCGGAACGTCGCCATCGGCGGCGTGCCGGGCACGGGCGGCGTCGCGGGCCTGCGGGCGCGGGCGACGGCGCCGGGGGGCGTCGCGGCGGCGAGCCCGGCCGAGCGGTCCCAGATGGAGATCAGCGCGGAAGTGGGGCTCAACCTGCTGCGGCAGACCGACACCGGGACGCAGCCGCTGGGCACGCTGAGCCTCACGGCGGGGGTGCCCTTCGACAACGCGGCGAAGGCCATGCGGATCAAATCTGAACTCAAGGAGATCAGCACGGCCGCGCTGGATGAGTTGCTCGAGCAGGGGGGCGTGCTCCCCGGCGCGCTGGGAGAGCAGGCGACGGTGCGGGTGAACATGTCCAGGCGGACGGGGTACGCGATGGGCCTGGACACGCAGGTCGTCGCGCCGCGGCTGCTGGTGAAGTGGACAAAACTGCTGATCGACGATCGGACGGGGAAGGTGCGTCTGGCGGAGCCCTCGGAGGTGACGTGGACGCCCGACGTCGCGTGGCTCAACGCCGTGGCGTTCGCGCCGGCCGGGGTGCCCGCGCGCGGGGACCAGGTGATCGGCGGTCCGGGCGGCGCGGCGGCTCAGGCGAGCGCGGGCGCGCACCTGACGGAGATGGCGCCGGTGACGCTGGCGCTGGATCGGTTCGAGGCTGCGCTGCCGGACGCGGCGGCGAAGCCGCCGACCGGCCCGCTGCGCCCGGGGTTGTTCGCGCTGAACGCGCGGGCGACGGCGCCGCGGCTGGTGATGGACCCGGGCGACGGGCGACCGGCGGTGACGGTGCAGGGCATCACGCTGGAGACGTCGAACGTGCCGGAGTCCTCGGACGTGCGGTTCGCGCTGCGGATCGCGCAGGTCTCGGGCGCCGGTGAGACGTCGGTGATGCAGGGGATCACGGGCGTGGTCTCGCGGCTGGCCGATGCCGCGGGGAACCTCACGCCCGACGCGGCGGAACTGACGGCCCGCGGCGGGGTCGCCGGGTTCCCGACGGCGCTGGTGGACGCGGTCGCGCAGCAGGGGGGCCTGCTGACCGAGGCGCTGGGGCCGGCGGTGACGCTGGAACTGCGGGCCGACCGGCTGAGCCGGCACGGGGGGACGATCCAGGCCGACGCACGCAGCGAGCGTGCCACAGCGACGCTCAGCGGACGGATCGAGAACAACACGTTCATCCAGACCGGCCCGACGCAGATCACGCTGCTGGCCATCACGCCGCGGCTGGTGCGCGAACTGGGGGGCTCGCTGCCGCTGGTGGCGACGGTGGAGAAGACGCCGCGGGACGAGCCCGGGGTCGTGCGGATGGAGAACATCAGCGCGCCGATCGACGGCGACCTGAGCAAACTCAACGGGCGCGTCACGGTGGACCCCGGGGTGGTGAACTTCACGACGCACGGGGGCTTCGCGAGCCTGCTGAAACTGGCGGACCAGCGGCAGCAGGGGCAACTGGGGCGGAGGCTGGAGCCGTTCGTGGTCAATATCCGCAACGGCGTGGCGAGTTACGACCGGTTCCGGCTGGCGCTGGGGGAGTTCTCGGTGGAGACCAGCGGGTCGGTGGACCTGGTCAACGGGCAGATGGACATCATCACGTACGTTCCGTTCTTCGCGCTGACCGACGAGGTCGCGGGGGCGCTGAGCACGAACCTGGCGGGGGTGCTGGGGGCGCTCCCCGGCGGGATCGACCGGGCGACGATGGTGCCGCTGCGGACGCGCGGGTCGCTGAGCAACCCGCAGACGAAGGTGGACGCGGACCTGTTCGTCAAGCAGTTCGGCGAGACGCTGCTGAACACGCCGGGGCGTATCCTCGACGACGTCCTGCGGGGGAGGCTGGAGGACCTGGTGCGTCCGAAGAAGTAGCCTCCGCGGTCCATATGCCCATCGCCACCGACACGAAACTCGACGACGGCCGCGCGGCCGTGCTGATCGCGGTCAAGGCTGTTCCCGGGGCCAGCCGCGACGCGGTCGCGGGGCGGCTGGGGGAGCGGCTGAAGGTCCGCGTCTCGGCGCCGCCAGAGGGGGGGAAGGCGAACAAGGCGATCTGCGCCCTGCTGGCGTCGGAACTGGGCGTGCGGGCCTCGGACGCGGAGGTGGTGCAGGGGCACGGCCGCGCGGAGAAGGTGGTCCGGGTGGCGGGGGTGACGGCGGCGGCGGTCGAGGCGAAGTGGTAGGGGGTATCATGCGGCCCTTGTCCCGGATCAGGCCCGACCGGCCGGTTTCTGTCCCTGTTTCGCGTTCCTGAGAGGCTTGCCCGTGGCCAAGCGGCCGGCTCAAACCAGCGGCCCGACACCGGCCTCCTCCGCGGCCCGCTTCCGCGGCACGCGCGCCGCGCACCGGGACGAGACGGGGGAGGACTACGTCGAGGCGATCGCGCAGTTGATCGGCGAGCGCGGCGAGGCGCGGGTGCGCGACCTGGCGGCGATGATGGGGGTGAGCCACGTGACGGTGACGCGCGTCGTGGCGCGGCTGGCGCGGGCGGGGCTGGTGGTCACGGAGCCGTACCGGCCGATCACGCTGACCGAGCGGGGGCGGACCCTGGCGGAAGCGTCGCGCCGGCGGCACGAGGTCGTGCTGGCGTTCCTGCGGGCGATCGGCGTGGGCGCCGAGCAGGCGGAGATCGACGCCGAGGGGATCGAGCACCACGTCAGCGAGGCGACGATCCGCGCGATGGAGCGCGTGGTCCGCGAGCGGCGGAAGCGGTAAACGAGTTCACCACGGAGAAGACGGAGAGCACGGAGGGAGGCAGAAACGCCTCCGTGCTCCGTGCTCTCCGTGGTGCGTGTCTTTCGGTCAGGGATTACAGGTTCGGCTGGGGCGTGACGCGCAGGTAGGGCTTGATGCGCTTGTAGCCCTTGGGGAAGGCCTTGTCCGCCTCCTCGTCGGAGACCGCGGGGACGATGATGCAGTCGTCGCCGTGCTTCCAGTTGACGGGCGTGGCGACCTTGTACTCGGCGGTGAGTTGGAGGGAGTCGAGGACGCGGAGGATCTCGGCGAAGTTGCGGCCGGTGCTCGCGGGGTAGTTGAGCGTCGCCTTGACCTTCTTGTCGGGGCCGATGAAGAAGACGGAGCGGACGGTGAAGGTGTTGTCCGCGTTGGGGTGGATCATCTCGTAGAGCGTGGCGACCTTGCGGTCGGCGTCGGCGAGGAGGGGGAAGTTCAGTTGCGAGCCCTGGGTCTCGTGGATGTCCTTGGACCACTCGATGTGGTCCTTGAGCGGGTCAACGCTCAGACCGATGATGCGGCAGTTGCGCTTGTCGAACTCGGCCTTGAGCCGCGCGGCCTCGCCCAGTTCGGTCGTGCAGACGGGGGTGAAGTTCTTGGGGTGGGAGAAGAGAATCGCCCACTTGCCGTCGATGTACTCGTGGAAATGGATCGGGCCCTGGGTCGATTCCTGGGTGAAGTCGGGAGCGGTGTCGCCGATCTGGATGGGCATGGGGTGGCTCCTGTGCGGGGTGTGGGTACTGGCGTGGGGGATGGGCGACGTGGCCCGGCCGAGGGCTGAGCATACGCGCGGTCCCGCACGGAGGTGGGCGGGGGCGGAGCGGGCGGCGCGTCGCCCTGGCCGGGGTTTCCGGTGATTTTTCGGGCGAAACAGCGCCCAGCACGCCGCTGGTCAGGCGAGTATGGCGTCGCTGAGGTCCTCGAAGAGCCAGGGCTGGTCGGGGCGCCAGTGCAGGCGCAGGACCTTGCCGCCGTGGCCGATGCCCAGGAGGTTCATGGAGCCGTCCGGGGCGCAGTAGCCATCCACGCGGCGCAGCGAGGGGCCGGGGCCGGGGGTGTCGTCGCCCATGGTCAGGCGGGCGAGTTGCCACATATTCGTGGCCGGGGCCCACCAGAGGATGACGACGCGGCCGTCGTCGTCCAGGCCGGTGATGTTCAGGCCGCCCCAGGGGGTGACGAAGGAGCCGAGCGACTCGGGGCGGAGCCTGACGAAGCCGAACTCGCGCGTGAAGTTGTTGCGGGCCCAGTGGCCGCCGAAGGAGGGGACCCACCACGTCACGACGGTCTCGCCGTCGGCGTTGACGGCGGCGAGGTTGATGCCGCCCCAGGGCGTGAGGTACGGCGTCAGGCCGCCGCGGAGCAGCGGCGTCTGCGTGATCTCGCTGAGGTTGCTGCTGGTCCAGCGGCCCTCCATGACGGGCGAGGTCCAGACGACCCAGATGTTGCCGTCCTGGTCCAGGCCGGCGATGTTGAGGCCGTTCCAGGCCGTGACGTAGGAGACGAGCCGGCCTTCGAACATGGGCACCTCGGCGCCGCCGGCGGCGAGGTGGTCCACGGAGATGTTCTCGAAGGTCCAGCCGTCGGCGGCGGCCGCGGCGTGGTAGGCGACCAGGTCGCCGTTTGCGTCGAGGCCGGCGATGTAGATGCGGCCGTCGAGGGAGATGAAGGTCGTCAGGCCGGCGGTGATGGGCGTGCCGCCGGTGAGATCGGAGAGAGCGGCGACGGTCCAGCGGCCGTTGCCGGCGTCGGTGACGGTGAAGAGGCCCTCGGCGGAGGCGATGATGTAGACCGCGCGGCCGGTGCGCGGGTCGGTGTAGGTCGTGGCGTCGAGGGCGATCGGGGTGTTCGCGTCGTCGGCGAGGTTGGTGGCGGTCCAGGCGCCGGTGCGCGGGTCGCGGCGGAAGATGACCGTTTCGCCCATGGCGTTGACGGTGATGACCGAGAGGGTGCCGTCGGCCGCGAGCGTGGCGTCCACGCGCCCGCCCAGGCGGCCCAGGCCCGGGTTGGCCGTGGCCGAGGGCGTGAGGACGAAGGCGGTGCGGACGTCGCCGGCGGTGTAGCCGACGACGACGCCGTGGTTGTTGATGTCCGCCAGCACGAGGTCCTCGGCGCGGGTGAACGTGGGGGGCGCGCCGTGGACGGCGCTCGTGGCGTCGATGATGCCGGTGGCCGGGTCGAAGTAGAAGGCGGCGACGCGGCCGTTGCGGAGGTAGGTGCCGACGACTCGGCCCTTGTCGTTGATCGCCTGCGCGATGAAGCGCTGCCCGCCGCTCAGCCTCGGCAGTTCGGTGAGCGTGCCGCCGCGCCACACGGCGGAGCGGATGGTGGAGCCGGACCAGACCAGGCCGACGATCGCGCCGGACGCGTTGACGTCCACCGCGAAGAAGTCCTCGATCTGGGTCATTTCGCCGGAGTTGGTGTTGAGGACGATCGTGGTGTTGAAGATCGGGCCGCCGGGGTCGAAGCCGCCGGTGTCGAGGCCGACGACGATGCCGCGCTCGGTCATCGCGACGGGGACGCCGTCGAAGAGGTAGGTCAGCGTGCCGCCGTCGAGGAGCCAGACGGTGCTGGCGGCGGCGTCGTCGAGGCGCTGCACGAGGATCTTGCCCGAGTCGGTGATGTCCGTGCCGAGCATGGCGACGTACGTGCCGTCGGGGCCGTCGAAGGTCGTGATGAGGTCCGAGAGGAGCGTGCGCTGGCCGTTCTCCCAGATGAAGGGGACGAGGCCGTCGGCCTCGCGACGGGCGGCGAGGATCACGCCGTTGTTGTTGATGTCGATGATCGTGTCGTCGGCGGTGAAGCCCTCGACGGTGGAGAGCAGGCGGACGCGCCCGCCGAGGAAGATCCACTCGCGGACGCCGGGGCCGTCGCCGATGGTGCCCCAGATGATGCCTTCGTCGGTGATTCCCTGCGGTCGCAGCGGCAGGACGGTGACGCCGGAGAAGATGTAGACGCGCGAGCGGTCGCCGTGGTCGGGGTGGGCGTCCTTGGTGCCGGCGAGGGCGAAGTCGGTGAGGCCGTCTCCGTCGATGTCGCCCAGCGCCACCGCGGCGCCGCCGAGGCGGTCGGAGCGGACCAGGTGGGAGTCGCGGGCGACGAACTGGCCGAGGACCGCGCCGTCGTCGCCGGAGAGGATGATCACGCGCGCATCGGGGTTGGCCAGAGGCTGGCCGATGAGCAGGTCGTCGGCGCCGTCGCCGTCCACGTCGCCGGCAAAGGAGACCGAGGCGCCGAGGTTGCCGCGCGGGCGCTCGCCGTCCACGAAGTGGAGGACCGAGCCGTCGGCGCCGGAGAAGATGGTGACCTGCCCGGCGAAGGGGACGTTGCCGGGGCCGCCGGGGCCATGCCGCCAGCCGGGAGCGCCGACGGCGATGTCGGGGATGCCGTCGCCGTTGGCGTCGCCTCCGCCGGCGACGGCGAAGCCGAAGAGATCGCGGCGCTGCGTGCCGGTGAAGGAGAAGATCGTCGAGCCGTCGGCGCCGGAGAGGACCAGGACCGAGCCGGGGTCGTCGTTGCCGTGGCCGTCGGTGCGCGGGGCGCCGATGATGAGGTCGGGGGTGCCGTCGCCGTCGATGTCTCCCGCGCCGGCGACGGCGGCGCCGAAGCGCTGGCCGCCGTCGGCGCCGTTGAAGGTGCGGATGAGCGAGCCATCGGCGCCGGAGAAGAGGTAGACGCGGCCGGCGAAGCCGTCCCGGTCGCCGCCGCCGCGGTGCGTGCCGGGGGCGCCGACGAGCAGGTCGGTGACGCCGTCGCCGTCCACGTCGCCCGCCGCGGCGATCGCCGCGCCGAAGCGGTGGCGTTCGGCCTCGCCGGTCAGCGTGTGCAGCAGCGTGCCGTCGGCGCCGGAGTAGATGTAGACGCGGCCGGTCTCGTGGTCACCGGGGCCGTGATGGTGGTCGTGGTTGTGGTGATCGTGGCCGGCGTGGGGGGACTCGCTCCACCACGGCGAGCCGACGGCGAAGTCGGGCGTGCCGTCGCCGTTGACGTCGCCCAGGCCGGCGACGGCCGAGCCGTAGCCGTGAGCGCCGTCGGTGACGGTCAGGAGCAGCGTGCCGGTCGCGCCGGAGTAGATCGCGGCCAGTGCGCCGCGGTGATGATTGTGGTCGTGGTGGTCATCATGTTCCGCAGGGCCGTGGCTGTGGCCGGCGGAGCCGACGAGGATGTCGGGCACGCCGTCGCCGTCCACGTCGCCGATTGCGGCGATCGAGGTGGCCAGCGTCTCGGCCGGGCCGTGGTCGCCGCTGGGACGCAGGACGTGGAGCGGGCCCGCGGCGTCGAGGTACTCGGCGAGGGACTGGTACGCGAACGCGGCCAGGTGGACGCGCGGCTCGAGCCGCTCGAGGAGGGAGGCGGGCGTGGCGTGGGCGACTGGGGAGGTGCGGCGCGATCGGTCGGTGCGGCCCGGCATGGTCCTTCCTTTCGTGCGTGGCACAGTGGTCGGAATGTCCTGGGGTGAAAGTCGGCGTCCGGCGCGGGCGGCGGCCGCGGCGTCGGTCAAGCCAGCATCAGGGCGTGCCGCGAGCGGGCGCCCGGTGGTTCCACTGTACCCGCTTGGACGCTCCGGTCCAAGCGCCGCGGGAGGGATGAGAGGGCGCTGAGATTCGGCGGCCGGACGGGTAACAGGTGTCAGCGCCGCGGCGCGGACTCCCAGACGCGGATGGTGCGGTCGGCCCCGCAACTGAAGAGCGTGCGACCGTCGGGGGTGAACGCGAGGGAGTAGACGGTGAGGACGTGTCCCTTGAGGGAGAGGATCTCCTCGCCGGTGGCGAGGTCCCACAGCCGCACGGTGTTGTCGAAACTGCCGGTGGCGAGGCGCGCCAGGCCGGGGTGGAGGGCCAGGCCGAAGACGCCGCCGCGGTGGCCCACGAACTGGCGGATGCAGGCGCTCTCCGCCGAGGCGCCGGCGGCGGCCGCGCCGACATCCCAGAGCCTGACGATGTGGTCCTCGCCGCCGGTGAGGGCGACCTGCGTGCCGTCGGGGGCGCGGAACGTGATGATGTTCCACACCTCGCCGCGGTGGCCCGGCAGGATGGCCACGCATTCGTGCGTCGCGGCGTTCCAGAAGCGCACGATGCCGTCCTGGGAGCCGGTGACGATGTGGTTGCCGTCGGGCGTGAAGGCGACGGCCAGGCCGGCGGTTCCGTGGCCGGGGAGGACGGTGATGGCCCCGCCCGTGCGGGTGTCCCACAGCCGGGCGCAGTCGTCGTTGCCGACGGTCGCCAGCACCCTCCCGTCGGGGCTGAACGCGGCGTTGTGGCCGGGGCCGGTGTGGGCGTCGCTGATGGCCCAGTGCAACTCGCCGGTGTAGGGATCGAAGTAGCGGACCGAGCGGTCGAAGGAGATGGTCGCGACGCTGTCGTCGGCAGGGTTGATCGCGATGCTGTGGACCGGCCGCGTGTGCCCGCGCAGGTAGCGGAGCATGCGGCGCTCGCGCACGCTCCAGACGGCGGCGGCGTTGCTCTCTCCGCCGGCGACGATGATCTCGCCCCCGCGGCTGATGGCCATCGCGCGCG
>CALAFV010000065.1 GCA_937891445.1 uncultured Phycisphaerales bacterium
GCACCAAAGCAGCAAAGAAAGCCCCCAAACCCACCACCACGAAGTCCTCAGTCCTTAGTCATCAGTCCTTCTCCGTGTCCTTTGCGTTCTCTTTGCCCAACACCCGCGCGCACCAACACACCTTCCCCCTAATGCCTAATGCCTATTGCCCAGTGCCTAGTGCCTGATGCCTAGTGCCTCCCCCAAGGTATCCTGTACCTCCGCCCCACCCATCCGGAGTTGTGTCCGATGGCGCGTTCCCCCGCCTTGGTCCCGTGCCTCCTCGCCTGCGCCCTTCTCGTCGCCGGCCCCGCCGCCGCCCAGCAGCAGCAGGCCCCGCGCCAGCGCGACCGCGCCCCCGCGCGCACCACATCATCCACCTCCTCCGCCACCGCCCAGATCACGGCTCGCATCACCCAGATTCTCGACGGGTACGAGGATGACCCCGCCGCCGCCGCCCGCGACATGCGCCGGCTCTTCGAGACGATGATCGCCCACGCCCCCCTCCGCGACCCCGCGTGGAAAGAGGTCGCCGCGTGGATGCGTCTGCTGAGCATCGTCGCCGCCGCGCCCGAAGGCGAGCGTGCCGAACTGCTCCGCCTCTTCCGCTCCTCCCCCGCCTTCGCCCTCAACCTCGCGATGGCCCTGAGCGAGCGCGACAACCGCGAAGGCGTCGCCGCTCTTGCGCTGCGCCTCGGCCGCGAGCGCCGCGAGCACCTGGAGACCTACGCCACTCTCGCCGCCGCCCTCTGCGTCGTGCACGACCGCCCCCTGGTCCACCGCGTCAACGAGAACACGGCCACCGCCGCCGACCCGCTGGCCATCTTCGACTTCTTCCGCACCACCGAGAAGGCCACGCTCTTCGGCCTCCGCAAGGTCCCCACGGACCTGCTCGTCTTCGTCGTGGACACCACCGCCCCCATCGACGAGATGGCCTGGGCCCAGGCCCGCTACAAGGGCAACGGCAATGTCGGCGATCGCTTCTACGAAGTCACCTACGACCGCGCCCATTACCGCGAAGGGGCCACCAAGAAGATCACCGCCGCCGGTTTCAGTTTCAGGAACATCCTCACTCACGGCGGCGTCTGCATCGACCAGGCCTACTTCGCCGCCCACGTCGGCAAATCGATCGGCGTCCCCACCGCGATCGTCTACGGCCGCGACGGCGACTCGTCGCACGCCTGGGTCGGCTACCTGCGCGCCCGCGGCCGCGCCGTCGAGTGGAACTTCGACTCCGGCCGCTACAGCACCTACCAGGTCGTCCGCGGCTCCATCTACGACCCGCAGACCGGCTCGCGCGTCCCCGACTCCTACCTCGGCATCGCCGCCCAGGCGATGACCGACCCGGCCGACAAGCGGTTCCTCACCGTTGCGCTCGTGGACGCCGCATCGCTGCTCGCCGACATCCGCCGGACGCGCCGCGACTTCCCGCCCGCGGACCCCGACCCGGCGGTCCGCCCCGCAAAGTCGCCGCGCGCCGCGACCGCCGCCACCCAACTCGAACTGCTCGAGACCGCCCTGCGCACCACGCCCGCCTCCGTCCGCGGCTGGCAGGTCCTGGCCTCCATGGCCGCCGCCGGCGACCTCACGCTCGCCCAACTCAAGCAGTGGTCCGCGACGCTCTTCCAACTCTGCGGCAGTTCGTACCCCGAGTTCAGCCTCGCCGTGCTGAAGCCCATGATCGAGTCCGTCAAGGACGTCCGCGACGGCGACGGGCTCTGGAACGCCGCGTTCAAGAACTACTCCTCCAACGCCGACCTCGCCGCCGAGATCCGCTTTGCCCAGGCCCGCATGTGGGAGAAGCACGGCGACACCGCCCGCGCCCTGAACTGCTACCACGACGTCCTCGAGCGCTACGCCAACGCCTCGTCCCGCGCCGTCGAGGCCGCCGAGGCCTGCCGCCGTCTCGCGAAGGAGTCCGGCAAGCCCGGCGCCATGATCCCGGTCCTCGAAGCCGCCTGGACCAGGACCCAGCGGCCAAACACCACCCACCCCGCGTTCTTCATGCAGAGCAACTGGTACCGCCTCGGCCGCCAGTACGCCGAGGTGCTCGAAGAAGCCGGCCGCGCGGCCGACGCCAGGCGCATCCTCTCGCAACTGGGCCTGTAACCCGCGCGTGCGTCTTCAGCACCCGCCGACGTCGGCCAGCCACGCCGAGAGGAACGCCGAGATATCCGTGCTGTTGACGGCGCCGTCGCCGTTGACGTCCGCCGGCGCATCGGCCATCCCGACATCCGCCACCCACCGCGCCAGGAACGCGCTGATGTCGGCGCTGCTCACCGTCCCGCTGCGGTCCCAGTCGCCCGTGCACGACCCCTCGCGGAACATGGCCGCGGGGATCACCCGCTTGCTCATCCCGCCCCCGGCGACGGTGACGACCAGCCCCGCCCCGCCGCTGCCCTCGAAGAACTCGACGCGGATCGGGTGCCACCCCGCGTCCAGCGCCACGGTCCCCGAGCGCTCCTGCATCCCGTGCAGCCCGTCGTTGTCCACGACGACCATGTCGCCGATCAGCAGGCGCGACCCATCGTCGCTGCGCGTCGCGAACGTGTACACGTCCGGCGCGGGCACGCGGATGAACCCGTCGAACACCGCGCCGACCTCGTCCGCCCGTCCGCTCCCGGCGAACGCCCCTTCCGTCGAGGGCACGTTGATGTCGGCGCGGATCTCGGATGCGTACGGCGTCATCGCCTCAAAGTCCGGCAGCACCGCCGCCCCCTGCACGACGAAGTACCGCGTCCGCACCCCCGGCCGCGTCGGGCCCGGATCGACCGCTGGCCGCAGCGCCGCCGGGTCCAGCACCTCGACCCGCACCGTCGCCGCGTCCTCCGCTCCTGAGTCGTCGCGGATCGTGTACGCCAGCATCACCTCCCCCGCCGACGCCGGCGCCGCAAACAGCACCTCGTCCCGTCCGCTCGGCCCCGTTCCCGCCGAGATCGCCGCGCTCCCCCCGCCCGACACCACGGACACGGACATGAGTTGGATCGCGTCGCCGTCCACGTCGAAATCGTTCGCCAGCACGTCGATCCGCTGCGTCCGCCCCGCCACCGCCGTCGCCCGGTCCGGCACCGCGTGCGGCGCCGACGGCCCCATCGCCGCCGCGGCCAGCGACACCGCCCGCAGCAGGTTCACGCGCCCGCGGCCGAACGTCGTGTCCTCCCCCGGAGGCCCGAGGTCGTCGCACGAGTCCAGCAGGATCGCCTCCGCCTGCGCCGGCGTCAGCGCCGGGTTCACCGACAGGATCATCCCCAGCACGCCGTTGGCCATCGGCGTGGAGAAACTCGTGCCCGACGAGGCCCCGTACCCGCCGCCGCGCTGCGTCGTGACGATCTCCACGCCCGGCGCGACCAGATCGATCGCCCGCCCGTACGCCGAAAACCCCGCAAGCGCATCGGACCAGTCCGTTGCGCCGACCACCAGCACATCCGGATGGTCGAAGTCCAGATTCGCCGCATCATTCCCCGCGGCGAACAGGAACGTCGCCCCCGCCGCGCGGATGTACTCGCCCGTCACCTGCACCGCCGGATCGCTCACGCCCGTGTAACTGGCGCTGATGACCCTCGCCCCCGCATCCGCCGCCCATCGCGCCCCCTGGAGGATGTCGCTCAGGTACGCCCCGCCGCTGGGCAGGTCCGTCACCCGCACCGGCATGATCCGCAGCCGCCACCCCACGCCCGCGACCCCCTCGCCGTTGTCGCCGATCGCCGCCGCGACGCCCGCGACCGCGGTCCCGTGCCCGTTGATGTCCGACACATCCCCGCCCGCCCCCTGCGGCAGATCGCTGACCGCGTTGAACCCCGGCACCAGCCGCGGCGCCAGGTCGGGATGGTCCAGATCAACACCCGTGTCCATGAACGCGCAGATGATCTGCTCGCTCCCCTGCGTCACCTCCCATGCCTGCACAGATCCGAGTGTCACATGATGCCACTGGCTCGCGAACAGCGGGTCCGCGGGCTCGCCCACCGGGTAGCAGACCCGGTCGGGGATCACGTACTGGAAGTCGCCCGTCGCCATCAGCCGCGCCGCGGCCTCCGCGGCCGTTTGCCCCGCCGGCACCGGGATCACGAACTCGTCGGTCTCGACAAAGTGCGCCAGCGCCGACGGCGCGACC
>CALAFV010000066.1 GCA_937891445.1 uncultured Phycisphaerales bacterium
GGCCAGCAAGGTGAGCAGATGCCGCGACGGCCCGAGGTCGCCGGCGCGGTGGCGGGCGAGGGGGAGGTCGTCACGAGCGTGGCGCTGCCGACGGGCGATCGGGCCACGAGCCTGCTGCTGGTCGAGCACGTCGGCCCCGAGCCGGGGCGGGTGCGCGCGGGGGAGGAGTTCTCGTACCGGATCCGGCTGACGAACCTGTCGCAGTCGTGCGCGCTGGAGAGCCTCGTGGTGCGCCAGCACCTGGCGGCGGGGCTGGAGGTTGTCGGCGCGCAGCCGGCGTCGGCGGGGCGCGAGGGGGAGGAGCAGGTGTGGCGCCTCGATGCGCTGGGGCCGGGTCAGTCCGCGGAGATCCGCGCGACCGGCGTCGTGCCCAGCGCGTCGGCCGCATCGCAATCCGCTGCGGGCGAGCAGGAGATGGGCGCAACGTGCGTCCGCGTGTCGTACGCGCCGGCGCTGTGCGCGCCGCTGGCGGTGGCGCCGGCGCGCGTCGAACTGGTGCGTGAAGCGCCGGAGGAGTGGAGCGTCTGCGACCTGCTCCCGGTGACATACCGCATCACGAACCGCTCCGATGAGCCGCTGGGCCCGCTGGTGATTCGCGAAGCGCTCGCGGAAGGGCTGGTGGGCGGGAGCGGCCCGAGGGGAGAGGTCGAGATCCGAGTGCCGGGTCTGGCGCCGGGGGAGACGCACGAGGAGATGGTGCAACTCCGCGCCCTGCGGCCGGGGGCGTACGCCGGCCGGGCCGCCGCGGTGCTTGAGGATGGGGCGCGGGTCTGGTCGGCGTCGGCGGTCTCGACCGCCGCGCAGGCGGCGCTGGCGGTGACGGTGGATGCGCCGGAGGTCGCGCACGCGGGCGAGGCGCTGCGGTACGCGGTCGCGGTGACCAACTCCGGTAACGGGATCGCGCGCGGGGCGCGCGTGCAGGTGCGCGCCGGCGCGCTTGCGGATGCGTCCGGTGGAGGACCGCCGCAGAGTGCGGAGGCGGCGGTGCGGATCCTCGACCCGGTGGGGGCGGACGTCGGCGAGGGGTTCGCGGTGGTTCCGCTGGGGGACATCGCGCCGGGGACGACCGCATACGCGTCGTTCACGCTCGCCCGCGCGATGCCCGGCGAACTGGTGACGAGCGTCGAGGTCGTCGCGCCGTGCATCCGCGCCGTGGACGGCGAGCGCGACGAGGCCACCGGCCAGGAGCACGCCCGCGCGAGGGTCGCGACGCGCCTGATCGCCGCGACACCGATCACGCTCGACGTCCGCGCCGACCCGAACCCGGTCGCGGTCGGCAACGAGGTGGTCTTCCAGATCATGCTCATCAACCAGAGCGGCACGCAGGACCGGAACGTCTCGGTGGGCGTGCTGATCCCCCCCGGGCTGGAGGTCATCGAGGCAATGGGGCAGACCGATCCGCGGCAGGTCCGCGGTGGGGACCCCGAGGGGGAGCGTGCCGCCGCGGGAGAGGGGGGCCGGATTCTCTTCGAACCCCTGGACCGGCTCCTCCCCGGCCAGCGGGCCAACTGGTACATCCGCGCGGCGGCGCGGGAGCGCGGCGAATACCGCGTCGCCGTCGAGGTCACCAGCGACGGCCTCCCGCGGCCGCTGGCCGAGATCGAGCCGGCGGCGGTCCGCTGAGCGGCGGGGGTTGATCCGAGCGCGTGACGTTGCCGGCCGCCGCGGCGTATATGGTTTGCGTCCGGGTGAGGTTCCCCGGGGGGCGCCCTGAGGTCATCGCGGGCGTTGAAAGGTCCACTCCCCGCATCCGAACACTTGGGCGGCGAGCGGCGTGTGTTCAAGCACGGGCGGGGGGCCAGGGACTGAGTTTTCGGGGAGGCAGGGGCGCGGGGCAGACCCGGCGGGGGGAGGGAATCGGTCAACCGCGGGGGCGGCGGGGTCTCGGGAGCCCGCACCGTGTGGAAGTGGCTGGTCGGCGCGCTGGTCGTGTGCATCGCCGTCTGCGGCGGCGGCGGGTTTTTCCTGGCCCGGTCGGACCAGGGGCGCACCATGCTGGAGCGGCTGCGCCCCAAGGCCCGCCTGCCGGAGGTGCGGCTGGAGCGCGTGTCGCGCGGCGAACTGATCCGCACCGTCAGCGCGCCCGGGCAGATCGAGCCGGCGACGAACGTCAAGATCTCCGCGCAGGTGTCGGCGCGGATCACGGCGCTGCCGTTCCGCGAGGGGGCGCGGGTGAAGGAGGGGGACGTGGTCGTCCGCCTCGACTCGCGCGACCTGGCGGCGCTGCTGGAGTCCGCCCAGGCCAGCCTCGCGGCGGAGCAGGCGCGGCTGGAGGGGGCCAAAGCGCGGCTGGCGCAGGCGGAGGCCGACCTGCAGCGGGCCCGCGGACTGTTCGAGAGCAAGGACATGGCGCAGTCGGCGCTGGACGCCGCGGAGGCGGAGTACCTTCAGGCGCAGGCCAACCTGGTGGCGACGGAGCGCGCGATCGACGTGGCGCGCGCGAACATCGCCCGGGCCGAGAAGGACCTGGATAACGCGATCATCACCAGCCCCATCGACGGCGTCGTGACGACGCTCGACGCGGAAGTGGGGGAGACGGTCGTCGTCGGCACGCTGAACAACCCCGGGTCCGTCATCATGGAGATCGCGGACCTGGACCGCATGATGATGCGGGCGCGGGTGGACGAGAGCAACATCGGCCCGGTCGAGGCCGGGCAGCGCGTGAAGGTCTACGTCAACGCGTACCGCGACCGGGTCTTTGACGGCGTCGTCGAACTGGTCAACCTCAAGCGCAAGATCGACGCCAGCCAGACCGGGTACTTCGAGGTTGAGATCCCCATCGAACTGACGGAGAAGGATCTGGAGGAGCAACGCAAGAGCGGGCCGCTGCTGCTGTCGGGGCTGACGGGCAACTGCGAGATCGAGGTCGAGACGCTGCGTGATGTGATCGTGGTGCCCAGCCAGGCGGTGCTGGACCGGCGCGTGGACGAACTGCCCAGGGAGGTCGTGGAGGGGAACCAGTACGTCGACACGAGCAAGGCGTTCACGCGGATCGTCTTCCGGCTCGTGCCCGACCCGGACGCCAGGCCGAACGAGGTCGGCCGGTACAGGACGGTGGCGACACCGGTGAGCATCGGCCCGAGCGACCTGGCCAGGACGGTGATCCTGGGCGGCCTCAGCGAGGGCGACCTGATCGCCGCCGGCCCGTACAAGGTGTTGCAGGACCTCAAGCACGACGCGAAGGTCGCGGAGGAGGGGACGCAGAAGAAGGATGAGAAGGAGAAGGGCAAGAAGAAGAATGAGAAGAGGACTGAGGACTAAGGACTGAGGACTTCGTTTTGAGAGGATGTACACATTCGGCGATGACGTTCCGTTCCCGAGCCACTCAGTCCTCAGTCCTCAATCCTTAGTCCTTAGTCCTATCCCCCCATGACCATCCACATCGAGAAACTCGAGAAGGTCTACAAGGTCGGCGTGGAGCGCGTGCATGCGCTTCGCGGCGTGGACCTTCATATCGAGCGGGGGGAGTTTGTGGCGATCATGGGCGCCAGCGGCTCGGGCAAGAGCACGCTGATGAACATCCTGGGGTGCCTGGACCGGCCAACCCGCGGGATTTACGAACTCAATGGCCGCCCGACGCACCGCATGGGGGCCGCGGCGCTGGCGAAGGTGCGCAACGAAGAGATCGGGTTCGTCTTCCAGAGTTTCGAACTCCTGCCGCGGGCCAGCGCGCTGCGGAACGTGATGCTGCCGCTGATCTACTCGTCGCGGCACTGGCTGGGGGCCAAGAAGCGGGCCCGCCAGGCGCTGGAGCGCGTCGGGCTGGGGGACCGGATCAAGCACCGGCCGAACCAACTCTCGGGCGGGCAGCGCCAGCGCGTCGCCATCGCGCGGGCCCTGGTCAACGAGCCGTCGATCCTTCTGGCCGACGAGCCCACGGGGAACCTCGACTCGCGGACCAGCGAGGAGATCATCGCGCTGTTCAAGCAACTGCACGCCGAGGGGCAGACGATCGTGATCGTCACGCACGAGGAGGACATCGCCGGGCACGCCGAGCGGATCGTGCGGCTCCGCGACGGCCGGATCGTCTCGGACTATCCGCGTCTTCAGGATCCGATCCATCTGCAATACCTCGAGCGGGCGGCGGAGACGGCCGCGGCGGTGGCCGCCGCGGGGGCGGCGACGAAGACCGCTGATGCCGGCGACTCCGGCAACGGCAGCGCCCATCCGGCGGCGCCGGTCGTGACGCCCGCGCCGGCAGGGCGTCCGGCGGGAGGCCAGCGGTGATTCTCGTCCGGCTGGCCATCCAGACCGTCTTCCTGGCCCTGGCGCAGATCTGGGCCAACAAAGTCCGTTCGCTGCTGACGACGCTGGGGATCATCATCGGCGTCGCCGCGGTGATCGGCACGGTGTCGGCGACCAGCGGCCTGAAGCGGTACGTGCTGACGCAGTTTGAGACCTTCGGCGCCAAGAAGATCTTCATGGACGGGACCGTGCCGCGGAAGTACCGCGGCGTGATCTCCCGGGACTCGGTCCGACTGACGCTCGAGGAACTTCGGGCGATCATGAGGCACTGCCCGTCGATCGACAAACTCACGCCGATGCTGCACGGCGCCTACGAGGTGCAGAACGAGGAGATCACGATCCGCAGCGTGCAGGTCGTCGGCATCTGGCCGGAGTGGCACGAGATCGAGGCGCGGTCGGTCACGCAGGGGCGGCAGTTCAACTCGATCGACGAGGAGCAACTGCTCAACGTCTGTCTGATCAATGACAAGGCGATCGAAGAACTGGGGCTGGACAAGGAGCCGGTGGGGGACTTCATCCTCGTCGCGGGCCAGCGGTTCATGATCGTGGGGGTCGTGGAGACCAAACAACTGGGGATGCTCTTCGGCGGCGGGGACACACGCTCGGAGATCTACATCCCGTTCTCCAAGGCCCAGTCGATGCGCCCCGACGCCCGCATCCACTACGCGATTGGTCAGATCACCGAGCCCGAGGCGGCCCAGGAGGCGATCGCCGAGGTCCGCTGGGTGCTGCGCAAAATGCGGGAGTTGCCGCCGGAGATGGAGGACACCTTCGAGATCGGCGTGCTCCAGCAGATCATCGACCAGTTCAACGCGCTGGCGGCGGGGATCACGATCTTCATGGCGGGGATCGTGTCCATCTCGCTGGTCGTCGGCGGGATCGGGATCATGAACATCATGCTGGTGAGCGTGAGCGAGCGGACGCGGGAGATCGGCCTGCGCAAGGCGATGGGGGCCCGCCCGGAGGTGGTGCTCATGCAGTTCCTGATCGAGGCGGTGGTCCTGTGCCTGGTCGGCGGCGCGGTGGGGCTGATCGCGGGGCAACTGATCACGCTGGGCCTGTCGCGCCTGCCGGGGCTGGAAGAGGCGGCGGTGCCGATGTGGGCCGTGGGGCTCTCGGTCGGGTTCTCCGCGGCGACGGGGATCATCTTCGGCATGTTCCCGGCCATCAAGGCCGCGCGGCTCGACCCGATCGTGGCCCTGCGGCACGAGTAGGCTTTTTTCTCCCTCCTCCCTCCCTTTGTTGACGGGACGGCCCGGAGCTTTGTCGATGACCCTTGCGCGCCCACTTCGGATCGGAAAGAACGTTCACCCCCGAGCACACGGAGATCACGGAGATGAGAACTGTGGGGAGAGCACGGCGATGACCAAGGCCAGCCCCAACGGCTCTTTCCGTGCCCTCCGCGGTGAACTCTTGCTGCGACGCGCGGCGACGGCGCTGGTCCTGGCGGCGGGGGTCCTGGGGGGCATCGGGGGAGTGGGGGGGTGCACCAACCCGCT
>CALAFV010000067.1 GCA_937891445.1 uncultured Phycisphaerales bacterium
AGCTGCTACGGGGGCGATGCCCGAGGCGGTGCCTCGGCTCGAGCGGCTCGCGGGATCGCTGATCGCGCTGGAGGAGCAACTCAATCTTGGGTTCGGGCTGACGGAGCAGGGGGGCGCAGGGGGAAAGACAGTCGAGTCGCTGGCGGCGGAGGTGCGCGAGGCGGCGGCGCGGCATGGGCCGGCGGTGGTGGGTGCAGCAGGTGGGGTGCTGGCGCGGGTGGATGCGCTGGCCGCGGTGGCGCAGAACTCCGATCACGCGGCGCTGCGCCGGCTTGTGGAGCAGGCGCGGGCGGACCGCCCGGAGGAAGCCATCAACGCCTGGCGGCGCCTGGGGCAGACGGGGTGGCCGGCGAGCGCTGAAGACCTGAGTGCGGAACTGGGGCTGCACGCCGTGCTTGCGCGCGTGCTGGAGACGCTGCCGGAGGCGCGGCGGCGGGCGCTGGGCGCGGAGGTTGCCGCGGAACTGCCCCGCCGGTGGATGCGCACGGCGGCGAGACAACGAACGGCCGCGGGGCTGGATGCCGTGCTCGCGATGCGGGAGGCGTGCGGCGTGCAGGCCGCGGCGATCGAGGCGCCCGCGATGCGGTTCAACGCGCTGGCGCACGACCTGAAGGGGCAACTGACGGCCGGGGTGGTCGGGGACGATGCGGCGCGGGCGGCGGTGCGGGCGTTCCTGGATGCGTGCTCGCCGCTGAAGGGTTCGCTGGGGGCGGAGCAGCACACGCTGCTGTCGGCCTTGGAGCCTCTGGTCGCATCCGATGGGCCGGCGCCGGTCGATCCCGCGACGCTGGGGCCGGGGACGGCGCCGGGGTGGACGGGCAAGACGGCGGACGGTAGGCGAACGGTGACGTTCACGCGGGGCGGCGGTGCGGGCGAGGTGACGCTGCGGTTCTATCTCGTGGAGACATCGGCCGGCCGGGCCTACGTCCAGGACACGGAACTGAGTCTTGGTCAGGCCGCGGCGATCATCGGTTCGCGGGGCGGCTGGAAAGACTTCGTTGACTTCGTGCCGGTCTTCTCCGAAACGTCGGATCCGCGGCTGGGGCCGCGCGGGTGGGTGTGGGAGGAGCGGGGGGGCGTGAGTGTGATGCGGCCGGCCGATGCGTGGCTCCAGCGCATCGGCGGGGTTGCTCCGGCGGACCTGTACGCGGCGGGGATCGATCCTGGCCAGCCGTCGGCGGACCATCCGCTGCAGCAGATCCCGCCGGACGCCGCGGTGTGCATCGCGGCCTGGGCCGGGTGCCGGCTGCCGACCAGCGCGGAGTGGGGGGCGGCGGTGGCAGTCGCGAGAAACGACGGGGGAGCCGCGGAGCCTCCGAATCTCCGGGACGCGACGTGGCGGCGGCAGTTGGCCCATGTCGATGCTGCACGGCGGGCGGGGAAGAAACTCCAGTGGCCCGACGCGGGCGTCTTCTGGCCCGCGGGGGATCGCACGGCGGCAAAGGACCGGACGGCGACGGCGCACGACTCGGACGATGGGGTGCTCTGGCTGGCGCCCGTGGGGGCGGTGTCGGCTGGCGCAAGATTTGCGCACCTGGTGGGAAACGTGGCGGAGTACACGTTCGACGAGCCGTCGGCGCTGGCGGGCCTGGCCTCGCCGGAGGTCGACGCGGTGCGGGGGCTGCTGCGTCAGCACGCCGCGAAACTGTCCGTGATCGGGGGTTCGGCCCTCTCAGCGCCCGAACTGCCGCTCGACACGCCGCTGCCGGTGGAGTTCGAGGAGTCGCTGGAGGTGGGGTACGCCGACGTCGGGATGCGTCTGGCGTTCGACGCCGATGGGGTGGGGGCCCGGCGGCGGAGCCTCGCGGCCCGGGCGGCGGAACTGCTGGGACCGGAGGTGTACGTGCTGCCCTGAGGCGGTGCGATTTCGCACAATCCCCCGGTCGGGGCCCTCGTACTTGACGGGGTCTTGCGGAATCCGTTAGTTTGACTTCATGGAGGATTAGACGCGGCTCACGGCCGCGTGGGTGTGATGCGCCCGTGCCATGCTGCGCGGCCGCGCCGCCTCTGTTCTCTCTTGCGATAGGAGGCCCTCATGGGCGGACGGGCTCGTGGACGGACGGGACGAGTGGGTCATTTTGCCGCGGCGGCTGCTGCCGCTGTGGCGCCGATGGGGAGCGTCCTGGCCCAGGGTCAGCCGGCTGAACAGCCGCCCGTGAACGTCACGGCACAGCCCGGCACGCCGCCGCCGGTGAATGTGACGCAGGCGCCGGCGGCGAGCACAGCGGTGGCGCTGCCCGAGGACGGGCCGTCGTACCCGGTGGGCCGGTTCGTGATCTCCTATGTGCAGGACCCGACGGGCCTGCCGCTCGTGGAGGAGATCGCGAGGACGGAAGTCGTGCTTGGGCGGACCGAGTCGGGGTACGTCGCGCCGCGCGAAGGGGTGCCGCTGGTGCGGCTGCGCGTGGCGGACGCGGCGGACCGGGGCGTGGAGCCGTACTACGCCAGTGCGATCGCGGCGGTGAGCCGCGCGATCCTCGACGCGTATACGCGGCGGGGGCTGATCGCGGTGCTGGTGAGCCCGTCGGAGCAGGACATCCGTCTGGACGTGGATCCGAACGACCCTGACTGGGGCCGTGATCTTCGCCCGGAGGGGGCGACCGACCTGCGGATGGTCGTGCGGATCGGGCGGGTGACAGAACTGCGCACGCTGGCGTTCGGCGACCGCATCCCGTTCGAAGAACGAATCAACAACCCGGCGCACCGGCGGATCCTCGAGAACTCACCGGTCCAGGCGTCGTCGATGGCGGGCGGAACGCGGGACCTGCTCCGCCGCGACCTGCTGGACGAGTACCTGTTCCGGCTGAACCGGCACCCGGGGCGGCGGGTGGACGTGGCGGTGGCGGCGGCGCAGGAGCCGGGGGGCGTGGCGCTGGACTTTCTGGTGTCGGAGAACCGGCCGTGGGTGATCTACGCGCAGGTCTCGAACACGGGCACCGAGCAGACCAACGAGTGGCGCGAGCGGATCGGGTTCATCCACAACCAACTGACGGGCAATGACGACATCCTGAGCCTCGACTTCATCACCGCGGGGTTCGAGGACACGCACGTGTTTGTGGGGTCGTACGAAGCGCCCGTGTTCGGCTCGGACCGGCTGCGGTGGCGGGTGTTCGGGCAGTGGAACCAGTTCACGGCGTCGGACGTAGGGATCGTCAACGAAGAGTTCGAGGGCGACGGCTTCCAGGTCGGCGGTGAGCTGATCTACAACGTCTTCCAGGCGGGTGAGCTGTTCGTGGACCTCGTCGGTGGCGCCCGCTTCCAGAACGTTTCCGTGACGAACAAGATCATCGACCTGACGGGCGAGACGGACTTCTTCCTGCCCTACGGCGGCGTCCGCGTGGAGCGGACGACCGACCTGGAATCGTCGATGGCGTTCGTGCGGCTGGAGGGGAACCTCGCGGGCGTCGCGGGGACGGACGACGACGAACTGGACTCGCTGGGCCGCCTGCGGACCGACGACGAGTGGGTGACGCTGCAGTGGGACCTGAGCCACTCGTTCTACCTTGAGCCGCTGCTGAACAACGAGAAGTGGCGGACCGACCCGGGGTCGCAGACGCTGGCGCACGAGCTGGCGCTGAGCTTCCGCGGGCAGTACGCCTTCG
>CALAFV010000068.1 GCA_937891445.1 uncultured Phycisphaerales bacterium
CCTCGGGGTTGTCGAAGTTCAGGTCCGGCTGGTGTGAGTAGGACCGGTGCCAGTAGTGCTGCCCCGCGACCTCGTCCCACGTCCAGTTGGACCGTTCGAAGTCCGGGAAGATCACCCGCGTCCCCGCGTACCGGCCGGGGTCGTCGCTCCACACGTAGAAATCCCGGTGGCGGCTCCCCCTCGGGCTCCGTCTCGCCCGCTGGAACCACGGGTGCTGGTCGGATGTGTGGTTGATCACCAGTTCCGTGATGACCCTGATGCCGCGTCGGTGCGCCCCGGCCACGAACTTCCGAAAGTCCCGCAGCGTCCCGTACGCCGGGTTCACCGTCGTGTAGTCCGCGATGTCGTACCCATCGTCCTTCAGCGGGGAGGGGTAGAAGGGCAGCAGCCACACCGCCGTCACGCCCAGGTCGTGCAGGTAGTCCAGCCGCGACGTCAGCCCCTCGAAGTCCCCCACGCCGTCCCCCGTGGCGTCGGCGAACGTCCGCACGTGCACCTGGTAGATGATCGCCGTCTTGTACCACGGGTGTTCTGCCGCCTGCGTCCGTTCCGTCAGGGCGACCACGCCATGTTCCTCCCGCTGCCCCCGGGCCGCTACAGGTAGTACTCGAACTCGTGCTCAGACCGGGCTCGCCGCCGCACCCGGAAGATGTGCGCCGGCGACGATGCCGGGTTCAGCCCCACCACATTCCGCGCCCCGCGCCACGTGTACCGGGCGTCCGTCAGCAGGTCGTGCATCTGGTACGTCCGATCCTCCTGTGCCTCCATCCCCAGCGCCGCCATGTCCAGTTCGACCGTTCCCCAGACCTCCCGCCACGGGTTCAGGTTCACCGCGCACACGATCACGTTGTCCAGATCCGGCGACGACTTGCTGTAGCAGATCAGGTCCTCGCTCTCCGTGCGGTGGAAGACCAGCGTGTCGTCGCGCTGGAGCGCCGGATTCTCGCGCCGGATCCGGTTGATCCGCGCGATCAGCGGTCCGAGTGTCCCCTCCGCGTCCAGGTCCCAGTGCCGCAACTGGTACTTCTCGCTGTTGCGGTACTCCTCGCTCCCCGGCTCGCGGGCCCGGACGTCGCACGTCTCCAGCGGCGGGCCGTAGATCCCGTAGGTGGCCCCCAGCGTCGCCGCGAGGATCAGCCGTTCCACGCACGCCGCCCGCCCGCCCTGCTGCAGATGCTCATGCAGGATGTCCGGCGTATTCGGCCACAGGCTGGCGCGGAAATACTCCCGCATCTCCGTCCGCGTCAGTTCCGTGAAGTACTCCTCCAGTTCGCGTTTGGTATTACGCCACGTGAAGTACGTGTACGACTGCGTGAACCCCAACTTGGCCAGTTCCTTCATCACCTTCGGCCGCGTGAACGCTTCCGACAGAAAGATCGCCTCCGGGTGCTCCTCGCGCACCTCGGCGATCAGCCACTCCCACAGCGCCAGCGGTTTCGTGTGCGGGTTGTCCACCCGGAAGATCCGCACCCCGTGCCCGCACCAGAACCGCACCACCCCCAGCACCGCCTCCCACAACCCCCGCCAGCCTTCGCACCCGAAATCGAGCGGGTAGATATCCTGGTACCTCTTCGGCGGATTCTCCGCGTACTGGATTGTGCCATCCGGCCGGTGTCGGAACCATTCCGGGTGCTCCTTCACCCACGGGTGATCCGGCGAGCACTGCAGCGCCAAATCCAGCGCTACTTCCATCCCGTGCTCCTAGCACACCGCCACGAGCGCATCGAAGTCCTCCAGCGTTCCCAACTGCGGGTGCACCGCGGTATGTCCCCCCTCCGGCCCGCCGATCGCCCACGGACTCCCCACGTCCCCCGGCTCGGCCCGCTCGGCGTTGTTGCGCCCCTTGCGGAACGTCCGTCCGATCGGGTGAATCGGCGGCAGGTACAGCACGTCGAACCCCATCCCCGCCAGCCGCGGCACGAGCCTTGCCACGTCCCGCAGCGTCCCGTGCGTCCGGTCATCGGGTCCGAACGACCGCGGGAACAACTCATACCACGCGCCGAATCTCGCCCGCACGCGGTCGGCGATGATCCGCAGCGGCTCCGTTCTCGCCCTCCCTTCCCGCGGCCCCCAGCGGTCCATCAGCGCCGTCGCTTCCGCGCCCGCCGCCAGCACGGTGCGCTCACCCTCCGACCCGTCGCCCTCCAACACCGTCGCGATCTCCTCCAGCCGCCGCGCATCCGTGTCGGCGCCCGCGCGACTCGCCTCCGTGGTCGCCTCACGCACGATCGCCGCGCCGATCCGCAGGTCGACCCCGATGCTCTGCCCCACGCTCACCCGCCGCTCCAGGTCGCGCCGCCACGACCCATAACGGTCAACCCACCCCTCGACCGCGAACTCATACTCCCCCGGCGCCGGCGGCGTAAACGCCCCGCGGAACCGGTCGTTGCCCAGCGGCTCCATCGGCGCACTCGCCCACTCCCCCCCGTCACGCTCCGCGCGCCGCCACAGCAGCGCCGCACGCACAAGATCGTGCCCATCCGCCAGCACGTCCGCTTCAACTGTCACACACTCCCCCGCAATGCGCTTC
>CALAFV010000069.1 GCA_937891445.1 uncultured Phycisphaerales bacterium
GTGGTGGCGGCGGTCGCGGCGGCTGGTAAGCCCTCGCTCGTTCCCAGATTTGTGTGAACAACTCGGCCCCCGCGCTGCGAAGCGCGGGGGTTTTTCTTTGTGCGGCAGGTCGAGTGGGCTCAGGACGCCGGCCCGGTGTCCGTCGGCGGCAGCGATCCCTCCTCGCGCGGCTCGGGTGGCTTCTTAAAGAGCGGGGCGTCGGTCTGGGCGCGTCGTCCCATGGCGCCGTCATCGACGGCCCGCAGCGCACGCTCGGCCCGCGCCTGCGCATCGAGGTTCTCGTCCTCGCTCAGTTCGCGGAAGTCGCCCTTGATGCCCTTGAGTGCGTAGCGCTCGGCTTCAATCTCCGCCCGGGTCCGGAGGCCCGCGCGGCGCAGGACCGGCAGCGGCGGGCACCATCCCTCGAGCGCGTGCTGAAGGAAGAAGCCCTGCACCATCATCGGCAGCAGGAGCCAGCGCCGGCGCCCGCTGATGAGGGCCGCGACGAGCCCGGCGAGCGTCACGATGCTCGACCCGGTCTCCAGGGTCTGCTCGATGTCCCACTCTTCGTCCAGTTCGCGGAGCCTGGCGGGGATCTGGTCCGGGTGGGCGGCGAAGTAGGCGATCCGCATCTCGGTCTGTCGCCGGATCTCTTCGTTGACCGACGGCGCGGTGTGCGCCGGGATGCGCTGGGCGGACGAGGTCGCGATCATGGTGCTCCCCTTGTCTCTCCCTCCCCCTTCCCTCTCCTGCCAGCGCCGGATGTCTGCGCCCCGGCCCTCCGGGAAGATCGGCGGCGGCGATGAGAGGCCGATTGATGCGGACCTAAAGCGGTCGGGCGAGCCGCCCTCGGCACGCTCGGACTAAAGCCCGGTGAGCGTGCGCTCACGTGAGTTTCGCTTGGAATGAACCGCCTTCATCTAGCCTCCCGCGAAGGGCGCACCGGCGCTGGTGGTCGTACGGGGACACCGTGTCGAACGGGACCGCCAGCGCAACACAAAGCCGTGCTCTGTGCGCGGGCACGGCCGATGGACCGGACGGGCGCCCCTGCGAAAGGACTTGTGATGGCACGAGGCGACGCGTCAAAACTCTCTGACCGCGACCGGATGATGGGACAGATGGACATGGAGGAAGGGACAGGCGCGGGCCGCGGCCGCTCCCGCGGTGGGGCTCGCGGACGCAGCAGCGGGGGCCGTGCGGCTTCCACCTCCGGCGGGCGCAGCGCGTCCCGCGGCGGCGGCGGCACGGCTTCCTCCCGGCGAAGCGGCACGTCGCGTGCCGGAAGCAAGACCAGCGCCCGCACAGGCGGCCGCGGGACCACATCATCGCACTCGCGTGCCGGCGGCACGGCCTCCCGGGGGAAGACGGCCTCGCGCGGCCGCGCGGGCGGCGCTGCTCGCGGCGGTCGCACCGGCGGCTCCACGCGTGGGCGGACGTCCCGCTCCCGCTCGCGGTGAGAGGCGGACGCTTTCGGACTTGGGCGTGGGGTGCGGCCCGATGGCTCCTGGTGGGCGCCGCCGCCGCGTGCGCGGGGCCGGCCGGGTGCGGGGCGCACATCGTTCCGCCCGAGTTGTCCGCCGCCGATGAGCCGGCCGTAGTCGTTCTAACCGACTACGGCCGGCATTCCAGCCTCATCCTGCCGCGTGACGACGGGACCGCGGTCGAGTACGCCTACGGGCAACTGGGGTGGTACGCCCTGGACCGTCGCGTGTGGTGGAAGACGCCATTTGTGACGCTGCTGCCGAACCCCGGGGCCCTGGGCACCCGCACCCTCCCCGCGCCGGAGGTGGGTGGGCTGCCTCCCCCGGGGCTGCAACACGCGTACACGCTGGCGGTGCCCCGGGAGGCCGTGGGGCGGCTGCTGCGCCGCCTGGACGCCCGATTCGCGGCCGGAACGGGTCCGGTGATCGACAACCCGGGGACGGGCCTGCTGTTCGTCCGCGATGGGCGGTCGTACTGGCTGCTGAACAACTGCAACACCGAGGTGGCGGGCTGGCTCCGGGAACTGGGGTGCCGCGTGGATGGGCCCAGCGTCTGGGCGAAGTTCAGTTTCACGCCGGCCCCGGCGCCGGCGGCCTGGCGGCGGGAGCCCGCGGCCCCATAGGGTCCATGCCGGCGCGGAGCGGGCCTACCTTTGGCCTCGCCCCTGGGGGGAAGGTGGAGAGCGCCATGGCCGTTGTTGAGACCGAAACGTCGCCCGCCCAGCACTTCCATTGGGAGCCGCAGCCGGCTGCCCAGACCCTGATCAAGGAACTGGTCGCCGACTTCCTGGAGCGCTGCCCGCGCGTCAAGGAACTGGCGGACCGGATGCTGCACGAGACCGCCACGCGGTTCATCGACTGGATCGACCACATCCAGGCGCCGCGCACGCTCGAGTTGCGCGAGCGGCTGCTGGAGGTGGGCTTCCGGCACAACCCCGACCCGGGCGCCAGCGACCGCTACACGCACCCCGGCGCGATGTTCCCGCAGGTGATCCTCGTCGAGGGGCCGATGACGCGGGTGGGGATCAAGGTGGACTTCGTCGCGGACTTCCTCGCGGCGCACATGATCTCGAACGACTACCCGATCTACGGCGACCCGTTCTCGCCGCTGCGCATGGCGCCGGCCTTCCGCGGGAACAACGCGGAACTGTGGGTCGTCGAGCGGCAGGGGTACCAGGGCTTCGCGGTGCCGGAGTCCGATGCGCAGCGGACGGTCCGGGCGATCAAGGCGCTGGAGAGTTTCCGGCGGCGCGAGCGCAACTGGCCGACGGACGAGCAGGGCTTCCAGCGGGTCAACTCGCTGATCGACGCGGCGATCGCGAACCTGGGCCCGGATCAGACGTGCGCCCTGTTCTTCATGGCCGAGCGCGACTACTGGCAGCGCCGCAATCGCGCGGGGCAGATCCAGTACGAGCGGCAGAACCGGCTCGGCCTGGGGTGGGGCAACCACCACCACCACACGTTCCGCTCCAGCCGCGAGAACTTCCCGCGGCTGATCGCGGTGCTGGAGAAACTCGGGTTCCGCTGCCGCGAGCGGTTCTACGCCGGGCACGAGGCCGGGTGGGGGGCGCAGGTGCTGGAGCAGCCCAACGCGGGGATCACGATTTTCGCCGACGTGGACCTGTCGCCGGATGAGGTGGCGGGCGACTTCGCGCATGAGCCGGTGCTGACGCCGCGCAAGGAACTGGGCACGATCGGGCTTTGGGTCGGCCTGCACGGCGAGAGCATGCTCCAGGCGGGCATGCACCACCTGGAGTGCCAGTTCGATTTCGACGCGCTGCGGGCCCAACTCGCCGCGGCGCACGTGGGGACGATGAAGCCGTTCACGAACATGCCGCACCTGCGCCAGGCGTTCACCGAGGGCGAGCGGTGGGCGGTGTCGGAGGAGCGGATCCAGCGGCTGCTGGAGGCGGGGTACATCACGCAGCAGCAGGCGATGAACTTCCGGATGGACGGCGCGATCGGCTCACACCTGGAGAACCTGGAGCGCAACGACGGGTTCAAGGGGTTCAACCAGCAGGCGGTGAGCGACATCATCGCCCGCACCGACCCGCGCAAGGCTTCCCCGACGGGGACGCCGCAGGTGATCGGGGCGTAGAGAAGCAGCCACAGATCAACACAGATAACACGGATAAGAAAGAAGAAGGGATTGGATCGTCTGGTCCAATCCCTTCTTGTTCTTTCTGATCTGTGTTCATCCGCGTTGATCTATGGCCCCTTTGCCCCGGCTTGATCGGCGCCAGCGTGGCGATCACCGCGGCCCGGCGGCGGTGGCAAGGGCGGCGAGAAGTTCGTCCGGGCGCTGGGTGCCGATGAGCATGCGCGTGCGGCCGGCGGTGAGGGTCACGGCCTGGTTGCCGCGGACGTTGACGACGCGGCCGTAACGCCGTGAAGAGCGGATGCCCCAGCCGCCGGTCTCCGAGAGGGCGTCGTAGCGGACGGCCTCGAAGGTATCGATGTTCTCGACGGGGATGGTCTTCCAGTAGAACGGGAAGAAACTGATGCGCAGTTCGCGATCGGTGACGGTGGTCCGCATGCGCGGGGCGACGAAGAGGAGGATCTCGAAGAGCGTGACCCCAGCCCAGACCCAGAGGAGGTGGGCGTTGCCGGACTGGTAGGCCGTGGCGAGCAGGAGTACGGACGTCGTGATGATCGACGCCGGGACGAGCGCAAGCACGATGGGGTTGCGGGCGAGGTACTGGACCTCGGAGAAGAGCACCGTTGGGACGTACATCGGGTGGGCGCGGTCCATGCCGATTCTTCCCGCACCGCGACGCTTGGTTTCATCTTCGCGCGGGCGGTGGGATCTGGCGGGAAACGGCTGGGAATCACGAACTCTGGCGGTGGTTCGGGCGTAGTTTGGATAGTGGTGGGGAAGGTTCGCGCCCGGAGCAGAGCGGCCGGCCTCGCCAAGCGAGCGAAGCCATGAGCACACTGCACAGCGAGCAACTCGACATGCTCAAGCGCCTGGCGGAAGAGCGCCGGTGCGCGGAGTTGTATTACGGCAGCCGCCTGACGCCGTCGCCGCCGGTGCCGCGGCTGGTGGAGCCGTACGCGCTGCTCCAGGGGACGCAGGACGTGCTGGTGCGGTGCTACCAGGTGCGCCCGGAGCCGGCGGGGTGGCGGACGTTCATGCTGCACAAGATCGACCGGGTGGTGGACACGGGGATCCCGTTCACGCCGCGGCAGGAGGTGACGATCGCGGCGGACGAGACGCCGATCTTCGGGGGCGAAGCGCCGCGGGCGCCGTGGACGGAGGACCTGCGGCTGTACCGAGACCTGGTCGCCGAGGCGCTGCGGCACGGTCTTGTGGACGAGGAGAAACTCTCGGAGATTCGGTCGTTCGCGGAGCGCGCCGGGCTGCGGCCCGAGCAGGTGCGGTGGGTGCATGCGGTGCTCTTCCAGCGGTGCCTCAACGGGGTGATCCGGGACGGGGTTGTGGGGCCGGAGCAACTGTCGGAGATCCGGCTGGTGCAGCGTGTGCTCAAGGGGCTGGGGTGGGGCGTAACGGGATCGGCCGCGACGCGCAGGGCGGGCCGGCGGGCGGCCTCGCGCAGCCGCGGGGAGCAGGGGAAGCCGGCGTCCTCGCCGCGGGCCGTGGCGTAAACAAACACGGGCAGGCTTCGCACCCAAGGGCCGGGCTCGCGCACCACGACGCGTGCGCCGGCCCTGGCCTTTTGTCGCCTTGGTGGCCGCTGCTACTGCTGGGGCAGCGACGCTACCGCTCGTAGGTGCCCGAATAGTCAGCGCGAGCAAGGACGAGGCCGGACATGGCGCGTTCGAGGGTGAGTTTGTCGGCGCCGGATGGAGCCTGAACGGGGCCGGAGAGGGCGTAGAGCTTGAAGTGGTAGCGGTGCACGCCGTGGCCGCGCGGCGGCGCGGGGCCGCGGTAGCCGATCGTGCCCCATGAGTTCTTGCCCTGCACGGCATTGCCGAGGTTGATCGAGGGGTCGAGACGTTCGGTCTTGGGGATGCCTTCGGGGAGTTGCGTGACCGTCGCCGGGATGCGATAGAGCAGCCAGTGGACCCAGGGCTCCGGGGTCGGTGCATCGGGGTCGTCGACGATCAGGGCCAGTTCCTGCGTCCCGGGCGGCGGCGGGCTCCAGCGGAGGGCGGGGGAGATGTCCTGGCCGTCCTCCGTGAAGCGCGTGGGGATGCGGGCCCCGTCGGCGAAGTCGGGGCACTCCAGGCGCATGTCCGTCATCGTGCGTGGCATGCGCGAGTGTAAAGGCGGGCCTGCGGCGCGGGCGCGAGCGATCTTTCACCGGGCGACGGGGCCGCCGGATCAGGCCCTGGCCGCCGCGGCGTGAGCCGCGCGGGCGCGGACGTTGTCCAGGACGTTCATGAAGTTGATGTAGCCGTCGTAGGGAGAGTCGTAGGGGCTGAAGTACTTGTGCACGTCGCCGTCGGCCCAGTATTTCGTGCACATGTAGTAGAAGTGGTCGCTGGTGGTAAGGCGGCGCCAGTCCTCGAGCAGGTAGCGGGCCTCCGCGATTTCCCGCTCGTCCCCGCTGCGCTCCGCGGCGGCGAGGCGGGCCTTGACCGGGCGCTCGAGTTTGTACGTCTCCTGGAGCGCATTGGACTGCATCGAGTTGCCGAGCCACGCGGAGAGGTCGCGCTCCGTGTCCGCCCACGAGATCATGTGCGGGACGTCGTAGACGCCGACGGGGTCGTAACGCTCGATCGCCTCGGAGACGGTGAGGAAGTCGTTGTGCCCGGGGTTCACGTCGTAGACCCAGCCGGGGAGGGCGTCGAGGAACTGGAAGATCCCGGTCTCGGCCCACTGGTGCTCGCCGAAGGTCTCGTAGTCCATGAAGAGGTTGCAGACGTAGCCGTCGCCGTTGATCTGGTTGACCCAGTGGGCGAACCGTTCGGCCTTGAGGGGCCACTCGGCCCAGGCGCGGTTGGAGAAACGGAAGGCGATGTCGTCGCTGAGGCGGTAGTTCTTGAGCAGGCAGCAGAACGGGCGGCCGGTGGGGCCGTTACCGGTGTGGGGCGGGCGGTAGAGGTAGTTGGGGGAGCGGTAGCCCAGCAGGTGGTCCGCGCCCTCGCAGAGGATGCCCTTGAAGCGCGGGTTGCCGCGGTCGTCCTTCATGTTCGCAACGACGTGGGCGACGTCATTGTTGTAGATCAGTTCCGTGTTGCGGAAAACGCGCGGGGTCTGGCCGAAGAGCGACTCGATCCGGCGCGTGTGCAGATCGACCTGCTGGGCGAACTCCTCGCGGGAGTAGAGGAAGGAGAGGGAGTGGTAGTACGTCTCGGCGAGGAACTCGCAGGCGCCGGTGTCGGCCAGACGCCGGAAGAGGTCGATGACGTCGGGGGTGAACTCCTGGAACTGGTCGAGGGCGACGCCGGTGATGGAGAAACTGACGCGGAAGCGCCCCTCGTGGCGTCGGATGAGGTCGAGGATGAGGCTCGTGGCCGGGCGGTAGCACTTGTCGGCCACCTTGCGGCAGATCTCACCGTTCTTGGCGTGATCGAAATAGAAGTGGTCGTTGTCGAAGACGGTGTAGCGGCGGAGCCGCCAGGGCTGGTGAACCTGGAAGTAGAAGACGACGGAGGCCATGGGAAGGTAGGGTACCCCGGTCGCGGAGAGGCGTGACGGGAAGCGCGGGGGGCGCGAAGCGCGTCAGGACCAGCGGCCCGCGAGGGGGGTGGGGGGGTTGGCGAAGGACTGGATGGCGGGGAAGCGGGCGGCGTCGCGGTTCTTGATGGAGAGCAGGGGGCTCAGGCCGGCGTTCTGGAGGGCGTGGGCGGCCTTGAGGGTGAGCCATGCCTCGGCGGCGGGGACGGCGTGGGCGTGGCCGTGTTGCACAAAGGTGTGCACG
>CALAFV010000070.1 GCA_937891445.1 uncultured Phycisphaerales bacterium
GGGGAGGAAACAGGAAAGAGGAAGCAGGAAACAGGTGCGCTCGTGCCGGGGACGAGGCGTGGAAATGAGGGAGAGAAGGGAGCACGGTTGAGCGGGGCTCAACCGTGGCACCCGGCAGGACGCTCGGCTCGGGGATGAGGCGAGGAGGAGGGGGAGAAGGGGAAGACACGGGCTGAAAGCCCGTGCCACGGGGGAGCGGGGTGTGGGGGCGGACGCGCAACCCGCTCACTTCGTTCGCGGCTCGTCGTGGGGGCGGTTGGCGTTCCCGCGGCGCTCGCTGCGGTTCTGTCGTTGGTGCTTGGAGCCCCCCCCCTCGTGCTTAGTGCCTGATGCCTGGTGCCTCCTCCCGAGAGGCTGTACCGATTATGCCGGCCGGTGGATTGGGGTGGGTCGCGCGGGCGTGGTGGGCGTGCGGGGGCTTCAGCCTCGGGGCGGATGGTCCGAAGAAACGTGCGAACCCCGAGGGTTCCGCGAAGAGCACTCCCAAGAGGCAGAGATGGACAAATCCAGTCTCATCGGCGTGCTGGTTGGCGTGGCGTGCCTGTTTGGCGTCGGGTGGCTCGCCTCCCACGGCCACTGGGGAATGTTCTGGTCCGAGAAGGGTGTGATCGCCGTCTTCGGCGGCACCATCTCGGTCATCTTCATGGCGATGCCCATGGAGAAGGTCAAGTGCGTCCCCGGCTACATCCGGCGCTTCCTGTTCTGGAAGGGCAAGAGCGCTGCCGAGGTCGTCAAACTCATGCAGCAGATGAGCGAGAAGGCCCGGCGTGAGGGGATCCTCTCCCTCGAGGGCGAGGTCGAGAAGGTCGGCGACCCGTTCCTCGCCAGCGGCCTGAAGGCCGCGATCGACGGCTCGGCGCCCGAGGTCATCGAGGCCACGCTGCGCCTCGAGATCCTCGCGATGCAGGAGCGCCACAAGGCCGGCAAGAAGTTCTTCGACCTCATCAAACTGTACGCCCCGGGGTGGGGGCTGGTGGCGACGCTGATCGGCCAGATCGGCATGTTCGGCCACCTCGGCGGCTCGATCGAGGTGATGGGCCACATGCTCGCCGTCGCCGTCGTCGCGACGATGTACGGCACCGTCCTGGCCAACGCCGTCGCGGGTCCGATCGGCGACAAACTGGCGCTGCGCTCCGCCGAGGAGATCCTCGGGCGCGAGATGATGCTCCAGGGGATCCTGTCGATCCAGGCCGGGGACAACCCGCGCGTCACCGTGGACAAGATGCTCGCCTTCATCCCGCAGTCGCACCGCACGAAACTGAACCTTGCGGCGTGAAAGAGGCAATGGGGAACGGGCAATGGGCAATGGAGGAGGCGCAAGGCTGAAGGCGTGCAGCGGCTTCTTCCATTGCCCATTGCCTGATGCCCATTGCCTGGCCCTCTCATGAGCGATCACGAGCACAACCAGTCCGCGGGTCACGGCGGCGGCCACCACCGCAGGGGGGGCCACCACCACCACCACGGCGGCAGCCACGAGGAGCACGAGGGTGCGCCCGAGTGGCTCATCTCCTTCGCCGACAACGTCATGCTCCAGATGGGCTTCTTCGTCATCCTTCTGGCCCTGAACCTGAAGGAGCCCACCACCGGCGGCATCGGCGGCAAGGACCGCAACGGCGATCCTCCCGCCGCGCTGCTGGACGCCGCGATCGCGATCCGCGAGGCGTTCAACAACCCCGTTGACCTCACCTCGACCGATCCCAACGACTACGCCCTCGTGCAGCGCATCCTGGAGCGGCGGCGCAACGGGCAGACCTCCCAGCCGGGGCCGATGGGCGACCGGCAGGACATGCAGTCGATTCGCCCCAGCGACTACATCGCGCCCAACGCTTTGGCGCCGTTCGAGGACGGCTCGGCCGAACTCACCGACGCCGCCCGCGCGGCGGTGATCGAGGCCGCGAGGGATCTCGCCGGCCAGGTCTTCGTCGTCGAGGTGCGCGGGCACGTCAGCGCGGCGGAGGCGGCTCTGACCGACGACCGCGGGATGATGCTCAGTTACCGGCGGGCGATGGCCGTCGCGCGCCTGCTGGAGGAGCGGGGCCTGAAGTGGCAACAGATCCGGGTGGTCCCGATGGGTGACACCAACCGCATCACGCCGCGGGCCGCGGACCGCTCCGGCCACCGGACGAACCAGCGCGTCGAGGTCTTCCAGACCCAGGACGTCATGCCCAACGACCCGTACGCCCGCGAGAGCGCCGACCCCGGACCTGCCGCGGCGGACGGCCGGTAGCCCGCAACACAGTGCACATTTGTGCGTGCTAACCACCAGGCGCACCGAGCGTCAAGCGGTCTTCACATGCCGCTGAGCGCTTGGGCGGCGGCATTTCCGGGCCCTAATCTGCGCCAATCGCGTGAGAACCGCTTGATCCGCTTCCAGACGGTGAGTTTGCTTTCACCGGCTGGACCGGGTGGTCCGTGCGCCGCAACGGATGCGGCGTGGGCGCAGCCGGTCGCCGTCGCCCGCGGCGCGGGCGCAAGCGGAGACAGGCACCATGCGAACAGGGAAGGTTGCGGCCGCGGCCGCCGCGGCGGTGTGCGCGTTGGCCGGGGTCGCGGGGACCGTGTGGGCGCTGGCTGCGCCGGGCGAGACGATGACCAGCACCGGCGCGGCTGCGGCGGCCCGCGCGCTGGAGGCGTCGCACACGGCCGTGTCGCGGATCGCCTTCGGCTCGTGCCTCAAGCAGGACAACCCGCAGCCGATCTGGGACGCCGTGCTCGACGCCGTGCCGGACCTGTTCATCTTCCTGGGCGACAACGTCTACGCCGACACGAGCGACATCGACCGGCTCAAGGACTGCTACGAGCGGCTGTCGCGGCGGGAGGGCTTCCGCCGCCTGCTGGATGCGTGCACGGTGCTGGCGACCTGGGACGACCACGACTATTACAAGAACGGGTCGGCGGGGAACTACCGGGGCAAACGCGAGTCGCAGCAGGTCTTCATGGACTTCTGGGGCGACCCGGCGGACTCGGCCCGCCGCACGCGCGACGGGGTGTACGACGCCTACGTCTTCGGCCCGGAGGGGCGGCGGGTGCAGGTCATTCTGCTCGACGCCCGGTTCTTCAAGGACAAGAGGCGCGGCACGATCCTGGGCGACGAGCAGTGGGCGTGGTTCGAGGAGCAACTCAAGGTCCCGGCCGACGTGCGGATCGTCGCCAACGGCACGCAGGTGATCGCCCGCGACCACGGCGGCGAGAAGTGGGCCGACATCCCCGGTGAGATCGAGCACCTGATCGAGGTCATCGGCCGCGCGAAGGCCGACGGGGTCATCCTGCTTTCGGGCGACCGCCACCACGCCGAGATCTCGCGGCTGACGCCCAGCGGCGCGCAGCGATCCGGCGCGACGCCGATCGAGACTGGCACGCCGTGGGACCCGCACGGGGCGCCGTCCGCCGCCGCGACGGGGGAGCGCGAGCCGCTGCGGTACCCGCTGTACGACGTCACGGCCAGCAGCCTCAACCGCAGCAAGTGGTTCGTCATGGAGCGCAACCCCAGCCGCGTCGGGCGCGCGTACCCGGGGAGCAACTTCGGGTTCATCGAGATCGACTGGTCGCAGAAGGACCCGGTGATCTCGATGCAGGTGCGGGACGTGGCCGGCCGCGTGCGCATCCGCGAGGACGTGCGGCTGAGCGAACTACGCGGGCGTGAGGGGGCCGAGGTCGCGGGGGCGTCGCGCGAGTAAGAGCGGGCGGTTCCCGCCGGTTCGACCCGGCGAATGGACCTCCCGGCCGGTCGGCCCACCTTGTGTACGCGGGTGGGCCGCCGGTCTTTTTGGGGGTCGCGTTGGTCAGCGTTTGGCGGCGAGGGCGGCGCGGATCGCTTCGAGCAGTTCCTCGGGCTCGACCATGCGGCCGGGGCCGACGTGCCGGCAGGCCTGCCAGCCGCTGGCGGGGCCAACGATCGTGTAGCCGTCGGACTTGAGCGTGGCGAGGTTGCGCTGCGTGGCCGGCTGGGACCACATGACGTCGTTCATGCTCGGGGCCAGGAGGACCGGGGTCTTCGAGCGGTCGATCGCGCTGAGGATCAGGCTGACGGCGTCGTCCGTGCGCCCGGTGGCGAGTTTGGCCATCGCGTCCATCGTGCACGGGGCGACGACGGCGAGGTCCGCGGCGGAGGCCAGGGCGATGTGCTGCGGGTCCTGGCTCTCGATGTGCTCCCACTGGCTGGTGTACACCGGCCGCGCGGAAAGGGCCTGGAACGTCAGCGGCGTGACGAACCGGCACGCCGCCTCGGTCATCGCGACGGTGACCTGAGCGCCGGCCTGGGCCAGGCGCGACACGAGCGTGCAGACCTTGTACGCGGCGATACCGCCGGTCACGCCGACGATGATGCGGGCGCCGGAGACGGGGTCAGCCACTGGAAAGACTCCCGGGCGATGGGGAGTGGGCGATGGGCAACGGAAGAGGCACGCGGCCGGTCGTCAGCCCTGCGGCAGACCGGCGCGCGAGCGCATGTGCTCTTCGAGTTGCTCGGGCGACATGGACGACTTCCAGTCCACGTCGGAAGTCGGGTCGAAGTCGTAGGTGATCTTGTTCTGGAGGATTTCCTCGATCACCAGTTCCAGGTCGGAGCGGCCCTCGCGCTCCACCAGAGGGCGGGCGCCGTCCATGAGTTGGACGAGCCGGCGCTGGATCAGCGCGCACAGTTTGAACCTGCCGCCCATCTTCTCGACAATCTCGTCGCTCTTGAGCGCTTCGATCATGGAACGTGAGTCTCCTGCGGCGCCGGCGCCCGGAGGGCGGGGCGGAAAAACTCAGGGCAAGGCGGCGGCGGTCACGATAACCCTCCGCGGGACGCGGTTCCCGCGGCGTCGGACAACCCCCGGCCGACCCCGCTCGGAAGCCGTTGCCGGGCTTGGCTCGCTCAAAAGCCCCTGAGTGCGCCTTGGGCTGCCACGTCCCGCGCCGTCCCGGGTTGTGGCGGGCCCGAACGGGACTATACTATTCCTGGGTGGGGTTGCCGGACAACAGAGGGGATGGTGCGGCCGGGCCAGCCCGGCCGGTTGAGGCGTTCAGGCCCCGCCGTGTCGGCCAGGGGTTCGCCCCGGGGGGGTTCATCATGGGGGCAGAGCATTCCGTCCCACGGAGCGGCGATGGTTCGCGAATGGAGTTTCGGTGATCGCGTGGTCCACGCGAAGCGCCCGGAATGGGGCGCCGGCGTCGTGACCGCCGCGCAGAAGATCGTGCACGAGGGGATCCCGTGCCAGCGGCTGACGATCCGCTTTGACCGGGCGGGCGTGAAGACGCTCTCCACGGCCGTGGCGGAACTGGTGTCGGAGTCGGAGGGGCCGGTGCTGGCTTCCAGCGCGGCCCAGAAGGAGGCGGACTCGGACGCCGCTTGGCTCAGCCGCCTCTCCGGGCGGTCGCCCGAGGAGATGATGTGCCGGCTGCCCGAGGCGGCGACGGACCCGTTCGCGAGCCTCGAGTCGCGGCTGAAGGCGACGCTGGCGCTGTACCGGTTTACGGACCAGGGCGGGTCGCTGCTGGACTGGGCCGTGGCGCAGTCGGGGCTGAAGGACCCGCTGAGCGAGTTCAGCCGCCACGACCTGGAGCGGCTGTTCCAGCGGTTCGCGTTCGCGCGTGACGAGCACCTCAAGAAACTGGTGCAGGAGATGCGCAAGAAGGACCCGACCGTTCTTCAGGTGGTTCTCCGCGCGGCGCCGCCCACGGCGACGCAGGCGCTGCGTCGGCTCGACATCGGGCGTTGATGGATCGCAACACGCGGCCCGAACCGATCCGGCCGCAGGACCGTCACGGCCGCTGCGGACGATCGCGGGGGCGTGATGCGGGGGCGTGAGCGGGGGTTTTTCCGGACGTGATGGTGCGTAGCGACCGGCACGGGCCCTGGCACGGGGCCCGGCGCGGGTGTTGTTCCCCTCGCTGGCAATCCCGGTGTGTGTGCCCCGGGTGACATGCGTGTTCGCGGCCCCATTGCCGCGAACGGCCCGAGAACAGACAGCGAGAAGAGGGGAACGGCGTCCATGAACGAGCAGGACTTCCAGGCGAAACTGGCGGAACTGATCCAGCAGATCACCCATCTGCCGGCCCCGGAGCGCGAGCAGCTCCAGCGGCTGGCGGACGACGCTCGCGACCGGCACCAGCGGATGAACAAGACCGTGAGCGAGTTGCAGGAGTCGCTGGACTACCTGCGGCTGAGCGTGAAGTACCTGGTCTTCGACCTGGAGGCGACGCGCCGGGAGAACCAGTACCTGCGGAAGTTGCTGGAGAAGGGGACGGCGGGGCAGGAGTGATCCTGCGGTCACAGATCCTTCGTGCCGCGGGCGCTGCGCACTGCTCCTGGCGCAGCGCCCGCATTGTTTTTGTGCATTGATGCTCAAAGCAACAGGGGACGCCCCGGCGGGCGTCCCCTGTGCGTTCGTGTCGTTGTCGTTCGTCGGGCCTGTCGGCGGCTCAGGCGGCCTTGGACTGCGGGCCGCTGAAGCGGCCGACCTTGACGGTGCCCTCGAAGGAGGCGCCGTCGGAGACGACCAGGCGGTTGGCGACGATGTTGCCGCGCATCTGGGCGCTGGGGGAGAGGTCCATGCGGTCGGAGACCAGGGCCTCGCCCTCGACGGTGCCGTCGATGCGGAGGTTGCTGGTCTGGAAGCGGCCCTTGCACGCGCCGGTCTTGGAGACCTGCATGGCGCGGCGGGCGGCGCAGTTGCCCTGGAAGAAGCCGTCGACGCGGACGTCGTTGGCGGCGATGTTGGCCTTGCACGCAGCGCCCGGGGCGATGCGGAGTTGGCCGCGGGCGGAGATGGAGCCCTCGAATGTGCCGGTGATCTGGGCGGTCGGCCCGGAGTTGTTGCTGCTGAAGGTCGCCGACGGGGACGGGGAGGACTTGCGGGACTTGCGGTTGTTCTTGCTGTTGCGGCTGGGCATGTCAGATCACTCCGGGTGCGGCGCGGGCCGCGGGTTTCGTGGGCCGGGCCCGACGTTGCAGAGGCCCTGGTTCATGGCGGATCGGCCGGGGCGGCGGGGTCGATGAGCCGTGATGGCGTGGGGCGGCGGCGCTGAGCGCCGATGGCGCCGGCTGTGACGGGCGTGCCGGTTGTAACGTCCCTGCGGAACTTGAGAGGACCGGGGTTGCCTGGGTGGAGAAGGAACAGGCGGTCCTGTGGGCTGCTGCTGTCGGCGCTCGTCAGCAAATCAGAGTGAAGCAAATCAGAGTGAATTGAGGTCGGGCCCGCGGAGCGTCGCCGACGCGGAGCGGCGGG
>CALAFV010000071.1 GCA_937891445.1 uncultured Phycisphaerales bacterium
CCCCGCCACGACCCGCTTGCCCTTCAGCGCGTGCTTGTCGCGCAGCAGCGGCGGCGCGTCCTCCGGCAGGTTCACCCGCTCCACCGTCCCCACGAACTCGTGCCCCAGCACCCCGCTGAAGCGCGGCGCCAGCCGCCCGCCCACGATCGCCAGTTCCGTCGCGGTGATCGCGACGCGGTGCGGGCGGATCAGCGCCTCCCCCGGCCCCGGTTCCGGAGGGGCGTCCGCCGTGTGGATGCGCAGCGAGCCGGTCTGCGACTCGAATCTGAGGCTGCGGGTCCCCTTGCCGCTCACCCGGCTTCCCCCTCGCCTCCCTCACCCCCGCCCGGCTCGGCGCTGATCGGCGGCATCCCCGCCGGTGTCCCCGGCTCCTCGTTCGGCGGCGGTGGCCAGAACGGCAGCCACTCCACCAGCGCCCGGTCGCGGCTGAACGCCGGATACGTGTACGGCAGCCGGCCCGCGAACGGGTTCTTCGCCGTCGCGGCCCAACGGAACCACGACCGGTGGTCGTCCCCGAAGTCCTGCCCCGTCAGCGTCCGCAGCGAGGCCGCCGCGTTGCGCGTCACGCTCAGCCGCGGGTCGCGCAGTGCCGCGATCAGCCCCTGGAGCACCCTGTCGTCCGCGTACTGCCCCAGCGCGTACGCCGCCTCCGCGCGCACGTCCGCCTCCTCCTCGAACCCGCGCTGGCCCGTCGGCGTCACCTCGACGAACTGCACCCGCTCCAGCAGAAACGGGATCGCTTCGGGGTTGTGCAGCCGCTGGAGCGCCCGTACGGCGTTGAGGCGCACCAACCGATCCGCATCGCGCGTCAGCGGCGCGATCGCCGGGACGTCCTCCGGCGACCCGTGCCGCCCCAGCGCGAACGCCGCGGCCGCCCGGACGCTCGCATCGCTGTCGCTCAGGTGCGCCCGGTACCCCCGAAGGTACACGCTCTCGCCCCCGAACGGCGCGTTGGCCAGCAGCACCGTACCGCGGAAGCGCTTGTCCGCGTCGTACGGATCGAACATCCAGGCCGCCGCCTCGGCCGGAGTCGGTGGCGCCGGAGCGATCGCCTGGAAGACGCTCTCGGTCTCCATGGGCGCCGCCTCGCACCCCGCGAGCACCGCGACCGCGGCCACCGCGGCGCCAGCCGAAATCGCCCCCATAGCGCTCCGACCAAGAACGACATGACGGACGGGCACATTTGCCGCAAACGTGGGCATAGGGCAGAGTGTAAGAGGATTCCCCGCCCCAAGCGCGGCACGGAGCGCCGCCCGACCGGGCCGGGAGGAGGGGACTGATGCGGCACACGCGCGCATGGGGCCTGGCGGCGGTCGGCGCGGCGGCGGGAGTCGTCTGGGGGCCGTTCTCGATCGGCGGCTGCGCCGGCCAGCCCAAAGACCCCGGCCCCGGCTCCGTCTTCGGCGTCGAAGAAGAGCCTGTGGCCCCTGCCTCCGGCACGCCGAGGGTCTCCCCCACGCCGCGCGGCCAGACCGCTGCCGCCCCGGAAACCCGTCCTGCTCCGCGGCCCGCCCCCGTCCGGCCTTCCGCGCGTTCGGCCGAGGGGCCCCTGCGTGCCGAACTCGTCGGCCTCCGCGTCGAGCGCGAGTTGCGCTATGTCCCGTGGGAGCCGGACCAACCCGGCCCGGTCGCCCTCCGCATCGAGCGTGACGCTCCCGCCCCCGACGGCGCTCCGTGGCACGTCCGCCGCTACACCACGCGAGCCGACGGCCGCGAATCTCTCGAGACCGACTACCTCTACATCCTCACCCCCGAAGGCGACGTCGCCATCAGCGAGATGATCGAACACGCCGACCGCGTGGAGGTCGTCTTCGACCCGCCGCTGATCGTCATCCCCGCCACGCTCGAGCGCGGCGACACACGCACGCAGTCCACGCGCATGACCGTCCACCCCCTCGGTGACCGCTCCCGTACGCAGAACGCCGGCGACGCCGTCAACGAGATCACCTACGTGGACAACGAGCGCGTCCGCACCCCCGCGCTGGACGCCGATGCTCCCGCCTTCCCCGCGCGTCACCTGCGTACGACGATGACGGCCAACCTCGGCGGCCCCCAGGTCCGCAACGTCACCGACATCTGGCTCGTGGACGGCCTCGGGATCGTCTCCGAGCAGCGCCACGAGCGAACCACGCTCCTGGGCGCTCCGGTCCGCAACAACGTCCAGCGCTGGGCGCTCGCCGCCACCGGCCCTAGATCAGCGGCGACGGCCCCAGATCCAACTCGGGCGGCCGCAGCGCCAGCGGCGGCCGGAGCAACTCCAGGCTCGCGATAAGCCGGCGGTACTCCTCGCGCGACATCCCCCGTCCCACACGCAGCGGCGCCAACGTCCGCGCACGCCTCGGCGGCGCGATGTCCTCCGCCGGCGCCGGCGTCGGCTGCGCCACGAGCGTCCGGCGCTCCGGCGCCGCGGGCTCGGTTCTGGCCGATTTCTCGCGCTTCTGGCGCTGCTGCCGCTGCGCTGGACGCTGCTGCGGCCCATACGGCGCCGGCCTGGTCTGCACCCCCCGCGCCGGGGCCGGGCGGCCCATCGGCGGCCGCGTTCCGCCCGCCGTCTGCCCCCCGCCGGGCTGCGCCCGCGGGATCGCGATCGGCCCACTCGGCCCCATGATGATGATCGGCGGGATCTCTCCGCCGCGCGACGACGCCTGCTCCGCTTCCTGCCGGCGCTGCATCTGCTCGCGCCGCAGTTGCTCCATCTGAGCCTGGCGCCGCCGCATCAGTTCTTCGAGGCGGGCTCGGTCGGTCGCGGTGGCGCGCTCGAGCGCCGCCGCCTGCTCCGCCAGGGGGTCGCGGCCCGTCCGGAGCATCTCTTCCATGCGCCGCTGCTGGTCGAGCATGCGCCGGCGGCGGGCCCGTTGCTCCTCGATCTTCCGCCAGACCCATGTCAGCCCCGAGAAGGCGAGGACGATCAGGACGATCAGGACCTGGAGGAATTGGAAGTTCTGTCCCACGTGACGATCCTAGGGCGCCCCCCCTCCGGCCCCCGCCCCCCGGCTTCGGGCCAACTCCACCCCGTTTACATCGGCCACCAGCAGGACCGGCTCCCCGGGTCCCCGCTCCACGGCCCGGAATGGGACGCCAAAGACCCCCTCCAGCACATCCGGCCGCAGGACCTCCCCCGATGGTCCCGCCGCCGCTACCCGCCCATCTTCCCCCAGCACGACCGCCCGATCCCATAACGCCGCCGCCGCAACAAAGTCGTGCAGCACGATCACCACCGCCCGCCCGAGCCGCGCCTGCTCGCGCAGGATGTGCATCGCGTGCAACTCGTGCTTCGGGTCCATCGCCGAGCACGGCTCATCGGCCAGCAGCACCTGCCGCCCCGGCGGCGGATCGGCCCCCTCCAACTGCGCCAGCGCCCGCGCCAGCACGACCCGCTGCTGCTGCCCGGCGCTGAGCGTCGCGAACGGCTCGTCGGCCAGGTCCGCGACCTCCATCGCCGCCATCGCCCGCTCGACCGCCCCGTCATCCGGCCCCCGCGCGAACCGCCCCAGCCGCACCACCTGCTGCACCGAAAAGGCCGCCGTCACCACCGGCCGCTGCGCGATCGCG
>CALAFV010000072.1 GCA_937891445.1 uncultured Phycisphaerales bacterium
GACGCAGGTGCGCCTCGGCCAGCCGCTCGATGTTCCAGACGTTCGCCGGCTCCAGGTCCAGCAGCCGCCGCGCGGCCTCCAGCGCCTCGTCGGTCCGCCCCGCCGCCTCCAGCGCGCCGATCAGGTTCCGGTGCAGCGCGAAGTCGTCGGGCTTGAGGCGGATTCCCTCGCGGAAGACCTCGATCCCCTCCTCCACCAGACCGTTGTTCTTCAGCAGCGTCCCCGCGTAGAGCCTGTGCTGGATCTGCCGCCACAGCCGCCGCGCCTGGTCGATCTGCCCGGCTTCGAACCACGTCTTGCCCAGTTCGCCCAGCACGTAGTCGCGGTCGATCTGCGGGAAGCGCAGCACGCGCTGGTACGCCTCCGCCGCCTCCTCGAACCGGGCGAGCCGGCGCAGCAACTCCGCCCGCCCCAGTTGCAGGTCCACGTCCCGCGGGTTGTGCCGCAGCACCAGGTCCAGCAGGTCCATCGCCTGCCCGTACTCGAGTTCGTGGATCAGCAGTTGTGCCAGCGCCCGGGCCACGAGCGTTGCGCTCGGGTCGGCCTCGACCTCCCGGCGCAGGTCGTCGATCAGATCCTCGAGCATCCCCAACTGCGAGGCCGTGTCGTGCAGCCGCCCCAGCGCCTCGACCGCGCGGTCCGTGTCGGTCCGCTGCGTCGCGACGGCGCGGAACTCGCGCATCGCCTCCTCCAGCCGCCCTGCATCCGCCAGCGCCTTGCCGTAGTCCAGCCGCACTTCGTGCCGGTCCGGCTGGAGGCGGAGCGACGTCTGGTAGTACCCGATCGCCCGCTCGGCCTCCCCCATCCGCGCCAGTTGCTCCGCCACGGCGTTGAGCGTGGACGCGTTGCCCGGGTCCGCCGCGGCCATCCGCTCGAGCGTCCCGATCGCCCCGGCGCGGTCGCCGTACCGGAGGTTCAGGTCCACGATCGCCTCGTAGAACTGCCGCGTACGCTCCGGGTGCAACTGCGCCAGCCGCAGGTAGATCTCCACCGCCCCGTCGGCGTCCCCCATCGCGTCGTGCAGTTTCGCCATCTGCCGCAGCGCCGGCTCGCTCCCCGGCTGGACCTCCAGCAGCCGCTCGAGATACTGGCGAGCACCCGCGAAATCGCGCTCGGTGTCCGCCGCCCGCGCGAGGATCAGCAGCGCCACCGCGTCGCCCGGGTCCTCATCCAGCCGCGCGGTCTCGCGCCGGCGCAAGTCGTCGAGTTTCCCCGCCGACGCGTGCATGCTCACCAGCGTGGCGACCGCCTCCGCCTGCTGCACGGCGTTGGGCATGCGTCCGATCGTGTCGCGCCGGACCGCGAGCGCCTCCTCCAGCCGCCCCGCCTCCACCAGCAGTTCCGCGCGCACCTGGTGGTGCCGCACCTGCCCGGGCATCAGTTCGCACGCGCGTGTGATCGCCGCCAGCGCCTCGTCGGTCTTCCCGAGGTTCCGCAGCAACTGCGCCAGCGCCGCCTGCACGCTCGCGTCGCTTGGGTTGGCGCTGCCCATGCGCTCCAGGGCCGCCAGCGCCCGCTCCGGCTCCCCGCGCACCATCCACAACCGGCTCAGCGCCGCGTACGGCTCCGGCGTCGCCGGCGAGAGCGCCGCCGCCCGCTCGTACGCCTCCGCGGCGTCGTCGTACAACTCGTACGTCTCGAACAGCGCCCCCAGCCGCGTCGCCAGCGACGTGTCATCCACGCGCGTCGCCAGCACGTGCCGCCACTGGTTCCTCGCCGACTCCACCTGCCGGTTGCTCGCCAGCAACTGCCCGTACGCGATGTACAACTCCGCGTCCTGCGGGTGCTGCCCGATCGCGCGCTGGTACTCGGCGCTGGCCCCCTCGATGTCCCCCAGCCGCTCGAGGTACTCCACGACCTTCTGGCTCAGCCGCAAATCGCGCGGGAACAGTTCCACCGCGGCGGCCAGCGTCCTCTTCCCCTCCTCCGGCTTGCCCATCGCGGCCTGCACGTCCGCCAGCAGGATGCGCATCGCCGTCTGCTCGGGCGCCCGCTTGATCTGCCCCTCGCAGTACGCCGCAAGGTCCTCCAGCCGCCCCGCCGCGCGGTACAGCGCCACGACGCGCTCGTGCAGGTCCTTCTGGAGCCAATGGTCGCTGGCCAGCAGCCCGATCGCCTCGACGTACGCCGCGATCGCCTCGTCGCGCTTCCCGGTCTTCTCGAGGCACTGCCCCAGGTCGCGCAGCACCTCGCACCGCCGGTCCACCTCTTCCCCCACCAGCGCCAGCATCGCGCGGTACTGCTCCGCCGCGGCGGCGTGCAGCCCGCGCTGCGCCATCGCGTCCGCGATCCGGCGCTGGTGCAGGTAGTTGTCCGGGAACTGCGCTCCAAGTTCGCGCAGCGCCTTGATCGCGTCGTCCTGCCGCCCGCCGCGCAGGTACAGGTCCGCCAGCGCCTCGGTCAGCCGCTGCCGGTCGGAGATGCTCCGCGCCAGCCCCAGCGCGCGTGTGAGCATCTGCTCCGCCCCCGCATCGTCCCCCGACCGCTGGTACACCTCCGCGCGGAGCACCAGCAGGTCCTGCTCCATCCGCGCCCCCTCCGGCCCCAGGTCCCCCAGCGACTCGAGCACCTCCGACGCCCCCGCCGCGTCCCCCGCGCGCAGTTTGAGCCGCGCCAGCACGATCCGCACCGACGCATCGTCCGGCAGCGACTCGGCCCGCGACTCGTACTGCTCGACGAGTTCCTGGAGTTTGCCCTGCCGCGCATAGTGAGACACCAGCGCATCCAGCGCCGGCCCGTGGAACGGCCGCCGCTGCAGCAACTGCTCGTACCGCCCCAGTGACTCCTCCGTCTCCAGTTCCCCCGACACCCCGCCATCCCCCCGCGCCGGCCGCGGCTGCTCCGACGCCGCCTCTCCTGCCGGCGCCGGCGAGTCCTGCTGGGCCCCCACGCTCCACGGCATCCCCGCCGCCGCCAGAAGCACCCCGATCAGTCGCCGCTGCCAGTGCAGGCTCGAACCCCGCATGCTGTCGCCCCTTTCCAGTCTCGATGCTCAAGCCCTTCGACGCCGCACCGCGGCGCGAGGTTCACGCGACACGACCGAAATCTCTCTCCGTATGGTTCTGTTACCGACTTCGCGGCCGCAGGCTCCGCCGTTCCCCACAAGCACATACGACAATCTCGCCCGCCGCTTGCCGCGCCCCGCGCAGCATACCGCGGCGTCCACAGATCGGTGGGCGCCCGCCCGCACAACTCACGCAACTTCTTTCTTGGTGGGAACTTCCGGCGATCGCCGGCCTCGTCACGTCCCCAGCGCCGCCTGCACCTCCGGCGACAGCACCATCTCTCCCTCCATCACGCGCCGCACCGCGGCGGCGATCCCCGCGAAGTCGTCGTTCTTCGACAGGTACCCCCATGCACCCGCCGACACCGACCGGTCGATCAGTTCCCGCCGCACGTGCCCGCTGAGGATGATCACCCGCGTCCTCGGGTGCTCGCGCGTCAGGTCCGCCAGCGCCCCCAGCGGCTCCCGTCCGGGCATGTCCAGGTCCAGCAGCACGACGTCGGGCGCCAGCCGCTTGACGGTCTCCACCAGCGAGTCCGCGCACGCCAGCGACCCCGTCAGATGCAACCCGGGCTCCCGCCTCAGGCGCGACTCCAGCGCCCCCAGCACGTCGGCGTTGTCGTCCACCACCAGCACCCGTACCGACGCAACCCCCTGCGGAAGCACGCTCAACGGTTCAACACCGCCCGGGCCGCTCTCACCAGTTGATCGCGCATGACGGTCGGCTGCAGCGGGGCGGCGACTGTCACCACCCGCGTCGCGTCCAGGTCCCCCGGGGCCTGGCCGTACACCACCACCCGCCGCCGCGGGTCCCCTTCCAGGAACGCCGCGACGCTGGCGGGCGTCGCCGACTCGTCCGTCACCCACAGCATCGGCCCATCCGCCGAAGCGCCCGGGGGGCCCCCTGCGCCGTCGCTCGCGCACTCGAACTCCAGCGCGCTGAGCACCTGCTTCACGTAACTCCTCGTGCGGCTGTCCGCCACCGACACCAGCGCCCTTGCGCACCGCCGCCCGTTTCCGCCCTCGCCTGCGGGAGCCGGCGCCGCCGCCGGCACAATCAGGATCACCGTCGTCCCCTCCCCCGGCGCGGAGCGGATCTCCACGTTCCCCCCCGCGCGCTGCACGACGCCCTGCACGAGCGACAAGCCCAGGCCCGTCGAGATCCCGCGCGGCTTGGTGCTGAAGAAGGGTTCCATGCATCGGTTACGCACCTCCTCGGTCATCCCTGGGCCGTCGTCGGTCACGCCGATGCGGACCATCCCCGCGCCGGACGCATCCGCGTCCCCCGCCACCTCCGCCCACGCCTCCACCCGCCCCTCCGAGCGTTGCCGCAGCGCATCCCCCGCGTTCTGCACAAGGTTGAACACCGCCTGCGTCAGCGCCGCCTTGCTCATCCGCACCGGCGGCACGCCCGTGCCCATCCGGCTCGTCAGCGCCACGTGCCGCGGCACCGCGCTGCGCATCAGCGCCGCCACCTCCGACCACCACTCCGCCGGCGCCGTGGACTCCCCCATCGCCTCCGCGCCCCCCGGGTCGTGCGCCAGCAGCCGCAGCCCGCTGGTCAACTGCCCGAGGTACTTGATCGTCTGCTCGATCGCCTGCAGATCCGCGCGCAGTTCCTGCGGCGCCAGGTCGGCGATCGCCTCCAGGCGCATCCGCACCGGCAGCAGCAGGTTCCCCATGTCGTGCCCCAGCCCCGCCGCCAGCGTCCCCAGCGACGCCATCCGCTCGCTCAGGCGCAGCCGGTGCTCCGATGCCCGCAGTTCCGCGGTTCGTCGCTCCACAAGTTCGTTGAGGTGCTCGCGGTGCTCCGCCAGCAGCCGCTCGGTCCGCTTGCGTTCCGTGATGTCGCGCGCGATCTTCGAAGCCCCGAAGAACTCCCCGTCCGGCCCGCGCAGCAGCGAGATCGTCAGCGAAATGTCCAGCAGCCGCCCGTCCTTCGTCCGGCGCACCGTCTCGAAGTGCCGCACCCGCTCCCCGGCCCGCAGCCGCGTCATGATCTCCACTTCCTCCGCGCGCCGCTCCTCCGGGATCAGGATGTTGATCGACCGCCCGAGCATCTCCTCGGCGGTATAGCCGAACATCCGCTCCGCCGCCGCGTTCCACGTCATCACGAGCCCGTCCACGTCCTTCGTGATGATCGCGTCCTCCGATGTCTCCACCACCGCCGCCAGCAGCCGCCTGGTCCGCTCCCACTCGTACCAGGACGTCAAGTCGCGCACGATCATGCACGCCCCCGCCACCACTCCCGCTCTCTCCACGACCGGCCACGCGGTGATCGCCACCCGGACCGGTCGCCCCTCCTTATCCATGCGCAGCGTCTCAAACCGCTCCACGCGCTCGCCGCGCCGGACCCGTTCGATGAGTGTCGCCCCGTCGTCCATCCGCCCCGGCGCGCCGAGCATCGCGGCGGGCCGCCCGAGCGTCTCCTCCGCGCTGTAGCCGAATACGCGCTCCGCCGCCGCGTTCCACGCCGTGATCCGCCCCTCCAGGTCCACGGCGATTACCGCTTCCTCGCACGAGTTGACGACCGCGGCCAGTTGCGAGAGCGCAGCACACGGCTCCGGCGCTCTGCCGCCCCAGGCCACAAAACTCGGGATACCGGTAGCGGGCGTCACGGTCATCCTCAGCTTAGCCATGTTTCACGGCACCTCGCTCTGAAGAGCCTCTTAGAGGGCCTCGGGCCTCGCTGGTCGTCCGAGAACCGCCGCCGGCGCCGGATTCCGCGGCATGTCTGCGGGCCCTGCGGGCGGACCGCCCCGCCCTCGGCGACCCCACGCGGCCCCGCTTTCAGGGACCCTCCGCGACAGTCGATACCGCTTCGCAAGCGCGGCATGGCCGCGGCCCCACATCCCTTGACCCCCCGCGGCACACCCATGAACGCCCGACGCGACCAACCCGGCCGGCCTTCACCGCCGCCGACCGTCCCGGGCGATACCGCGGAACGAGCGGACCTGCCCGACATCGCCCCCGCCTCCGCCGCGCTCGAAGCCTTCGCCGCGATCGAGGCCCGGCTGGAGCGGCTCCGCGCGCTGGTCGCCTCGCTTCCTCAAAGCCCCGCTCCTGCCGCGAAGGAGCACGAAGCCGCGCTGGTCGCCCGCGCCGACGAACTCCGCGGCCTCGAGCAGGTCCTCGCCTCACGCGAACTCCAACTCCGCGCCGGCGCCGAGACGCTCGCGAAGCGCGAGAAGGCCGCCGCGGAACGAGAGAACAGCCTCCAGAACAGGGCCAACGAACTCGCCGCGCAAGCCCGAGACCTCGAGCAGCGCACCCAGGCCGTCGTCCAGCGCGAGCACGACCTCGCCGCCCTCGCCGAGCGGCTCACCGCCCAGGAGCAGGCCCTCGTCGCGCGAACCGAGCAACTGGATGCGCGCGAGCAGGCCCTTACGCAGCGTGAGCGGTCGATCGACGAGCGCGAGCAAGCCCTCGAAACACAGTCCGAGGCCCTCGCCGCGCAGGCCAGCGATCTTGAGCAGCGCGCCCAGGCCCTCGCGGATCGCGAGGCCGCGATCGAATCCGCCGCCGCGGATCTGGATGCACGCGCCCGCGATCTCCAGCAGCGCCAGCACGAGGCCGCCGAGCGCCTGCGCGACCTCGACGCCGCTCAGGCCGACCTCGCGGCCAGGGCCCGCGACCTCGAGCACCGCGAGCAGACCCTCGCCCAGCGCGCCCGCTCCCTCGAAGCGCAGGCCGCCGACATCGCCGCACGGTCCGCCCAACTCGAGGACCGCCGCCGCGCCGCCGAGGAGGCCCGCGACGCCCTCGACGCCTACGCCGCCGAGATCCGCGCAGCCGCCGAAGCCGAG
>CALAFV010000073.1 GCA_937891445.1 uncultured Phycisphaerales bacterium
TCAGGGGCAGTACTACGGCCAGCCCGGCTACAGCGGTGGCGGCTGGAGCGGTGGGGGAAGCGGCTACGGCCAGTACGGCGGCATGGGCGCCGGTTACGGCGGTCCGGGCGCCGGCACCGCTGGCGCAGGCAACTACGGCGCTGTCGGCTACGGCGCGGGCTACGGCCCCAGCAGTTACGGCTACGGGTCGTACGGATCGCCCGCACAGGGCTACGGCGGCCAGTACGGCGGCATGGGCGGCACGTACACCGGCGCAGGCGGCCCGCGCGGCACGCCGAGCGGATGGGGCGGATGGGGGGGCGGGGGAGGCTGGAGCGGCGAGGCGCCCGGACGCTCAGCAATGAGCGGTTGGGGCGGCGGCACGCAAGCCTCCGGCTGGTCGGGCGGCGGCTGGGGCGCGGTCGCGCAGCAGCAGCCTGGGCGCGATATCCGCTCCCGCCGCGGGCCAAAGGGCTACCAGCGCTCCGACGAGCGCATCCGCGAAGAGATCATCGACCGGCTGATCCAGAACACCGACATCGACCTGGAGGACCTCGACGTGCGCGTGGACCAGGGGCACGTCACCCTCTCGGGCACGGTCGACAGCCGCCGCACCAAACACCGCCTGGAAGACCTTGTGGACAGCATCTGGGGCGTGAAGGAGATCACCAACAACCTGCGCATCCGCTCCGGCCAGCGAGAGGAGACCGAGCGCGAGGGGACCAGGGCCACGTACGGAGCCACCGGCGCAGCCGGCGAAGAGACCTCAGCCGCCGGGCGCTCCGGCACGGCGAGGGCCCGCTGAATCGAAGGGCGATTTGTTCGGGCTGCCCGCCTTGCGTCGTGGGCGGGCAGCCCGCTTTCCAAGTTCGGTAAGAAACCCGATATGCAAGGACCGGATACAATGGGAAACCTGTACACGCTCCGCGAAGGTGTCGGAATCACTCAGAAGGCCGTCCCCAAGGTCATGCCTCCCGCGCCCACGAAGGCCGTGCGGCAGACTCCGAAGAGCGAGCCGGAGCCTGTTGACGACAAGGGAACGACCATGCGCACCCTCGTTATTGAGGACAACCCGAAAATGGCCGCGGCCATCGCTCAGGGCCTCAAAGAGCAGGGCTACGCGGTTGACGTGTTTCACACGGGATTCGAGGGCGAGGAGGCCGCCGTCCTCAGCCCGTACGACGTGCTGATCCTCGACCTGATGCTCCCCGACCGCGACGGGCTGGACATCTGCCGCGCCCTGCGCCGCCGGGGCGTCAAGACCCCCGTCCTCATCCTCTCGGCCATCAGCGCCACCTCCGACAAGGTCGCCGGCCTCAACGCCGGTGCCGACGACTACCTCGCCAAGCCCTTCGAGTTCGAGGAACTCATCGCCCGCGTCCGCGCCCTGCTCCGCCGCGGCCAGGCGACCGAGGCCGCCGTCCTCCGCGTCGGCGACGTCGAACTCGACCTCGCCAAGCGCTGCGTCAAGCGCGGCGGTCAGACGATCCAACTGACCAACAAGGAGTTCGCGCTCCTTGAGTACTTCATGCGCAAGGCCGACCGCGTCCTGACGAGGACCCAGATCGGCGAGCACGTCTGGGACCTCAACTTCGACCCCTCCTCCAACGTCATCGACGTCTACGTCTCCATGCTCAGGCGCAAGATCGACAAGGGATTCGACAAGCCCCTGATCCACACGATCATCGGCACCGGTTACATGTTCAGTCTGAACAAGCCGTAAACCCAGGGCGCCGGGGCGGGGTGGTCCCGGGATGCCGCGTTCCATGCCGCGTTTCTTCCGCACACTCCAGTTCCGTCTTGCGGCAGCGTTCGTTCTGTGGACCGCCCTGCTCCAACTGGCCCTCCTGTTGGGCATCCCTCTCCTGCGCGAGCCCTACATGCTCGAGCAGATGGACCGCGCCATCGCCGTGCAGGCCGCCGGGCTCCCCGAGCGCCTCGAGGCGATGGGCGCTCCGCCCGCCGAGATCTGGGGCCTCAGCGAGGAGATCGACGCCGAGGCCGAGGGGACCGGACCCATTCTCGTGCAGATCCGTTCGCACACCGGCGAGGTCCTGGCCACCTCGCCGCGCATCGCGGACCTGATCTTCCCTCTCAACCCCAACCTCGCGCTGCGCCCCGGCGAGGCTTCCTTCCAGACCGTCTTCCTCCCCTCCGGCTACGACCTGGGCGAGGGGGCGCGGCGGCTGCGCGTCGCCACCTACCGCATCGCCCCGCGCGGCCACGAGCCCTTCTACCTCCAGATCGGCGCCTCCCTCGCGGCCGCCGACCGCATGCACAGCCTGCTGACCCTCACCCTCGCCGCCGCGCTGGTCGCCGGCACGCTGGGGGCCGGCATCGCCGGATGGCTCGTCGCAGGCGCGGTGGCGGCGCGCATCAAGCGCGTCACCGGCGCCGTCCGCGAGGTCTCCCCCAACCGCCTCCAGGAGCGCGTGGACCTCCCCGAGGGGGACGACGAGATCGGCCGCATGGCCGCCGAGGTCAACGCGATGCTGCGCCGAATCGCCGAGGCCGTCCAGAGCCACGAGCGGTTCATCTCGCACGTCTCGCACGAACTGAAGACCCCCGTCGCCGCGCTGCTCGCGGAGGCCCAGGTCATCAAGTACCGCCCCACCGAGGAGGCTTACGAGAGTTTCGTCCTCTCCGTCGAGGACGAGATGCGCCGCCTGGGCCGCATGGTCGAGAGTTTCCTGATGCTCGCCCGCTTCGGGCACGGCCGCCGCTTCCTCGCCGACGCGATGGTCCCGATCAACGACATCGCGCTGGAGGCCGTCGAGCACGCATCGCTCCTGGCTCATCAGCACGGCGTCACCCTCGGGCTGAACCTCTACGACGCCGGCCCCGACGACCCCGAGGCCCTCGTCCGCGGCGACGCCGAACTGCTCCGCGTCGTCATCGACAACCTCATCCGCAACGCCGTCCAGTTCTCGCGCATGAAGGACCGCGTGGATGTCGGCGTCGAGGTGCACAACGGGCAGGTCATCCTGACTGTCCGCGACCAGGGACCGGGCATCCCGGAGGAGTACCTCGACCGCGTCTTCGAGCGGTTCGTGCAGGCCCCCAGCGTCCCCGACGCCGGCCGGCGCGGCACCGGCCTGGGCCTCACGATCGCCAAGGGCGTCGTGGACCTGCACGGCGGCCACATCAGCGTCCGCAACCGGCCCGAGGGCGGGTGCGAGTTCACGGTCCGTCTCCCGCTCGCCATACCGCCGGCGCGCCCCGGCCACGCCGGCTCCATCGCGCAGATCCACATTGTTGATCCTGTTCCGACGCCGCGCTGACGTCGGGCCGCCGCACTCCCGCTCCCGGGAAAGCCCCGGCTCTGCGCTTGGTCGCTTGGATGTTGGCGATCTTACCGGCCGTTCAGGGGCTGTTTAGCGGCATCGAAAACCATTCGCCACGGGAGAGGAGCAGGAGCCGCCCCGTGACGGTCCCCCCCTCTGAACCCTCGTCTCATCCCGTGGCCCTCCGGGTCAGGGATCTCGAGGTCAGCATCGCGTTCTTCCGCGACCTCTTCGGTCTCGAAGTCGCTGCCGACCACCCGGCCACGCCCACCACCGTCGTTCTGGTCTCGCCCGTCCCCGGACGCCGCCACTTCGGGCTCAAACTCACCACCGACCCCGTCCCCGTGCGTCTCTCCGGCGTGCACGTGCAACTGGAGTCCACCAACGACCTGCTGGATCTCTACTTCCTTGCGCTGCTCGCCGGCCACCCCACCAGCGAACTGCGCTTCCGCCAGGGCTCGCTGACGACCACCATCACCGACCCCGACGGCCACACGATCGAGATCGAGACGGCGCCTCATCCTCTCCCGCCACGCCCTCTGTGGCAGCAGGACACGCCCGGCCGCGCCGCCGAGCCCGGCCGCCGCGATCCCGCGGACGATCCTCCCCCCTGCGGCGCATACGCCCCCGAGCGATCGTCGGTCCTTCCCGATGTCCCGCGCGGCTTCGCGCGGCATTGAGCCGTGGTTCCTCTCCTTCCGCGTGCGCCGGCGCCCGCTCATGAACCCGCGTCCATGAGCCGGGCGCCGGCGACGCGTCCTGCTTCCGCCAAGCGCTCAGTCACGGACGTCGCGCGACGCCTCGGACACCCCCTCGCCCACCGCCTGGACGTCCTCCCCGGCCCCCTCGACGGTGTTGCACGCCGTCTGCAACGCGGCGCTGGCCAGCAGCGCGCACGCGGCGAGGCTCATGAGCACACGGGGGACGATCAGCCTGAAGCGTTCCATGCGGCACTCTCCGAGTTAAGGCGACCCGCCCGGCCGACGGGGCGCGGTGCGGCAAGCGCCCGCACCGCACCGTGCGGCGGAGCGCCGACCGCTCAGCGTCGCCGGGCGCGATGACGGCCCCGTGAAGCCCGGGTGAGCCGGGCGCGAAGGGGCCCCCGGTTCCACCCGCCGACCGGCGTCATTTATGGGTGTTTCACCGCCGTCTTACGGCCCCTGCCAAGTCTTTCTACGTGCCCCGGCTGTGTGGCGGCGGGGCGCAAGCCGAGGGGCCGGGGCGAGGGACCATCAACGGGGGGCGACGCTCCGCCGGGGTGCGCCACCGCCGACGGAGGACACGCGCGATGCTGTACTGGGCGCTGATATTCCTGATCGTGGCCCTCATCGCCGCGGCGCTGGGCTTCGGCGGCATCGCCGCCGGGGCCGGCATGATCGCCCGGATCCTCTTCTTCCTGTTCCTTGTCCTCTTCCTGATCACCCTGGTCGTCGGCTTCACACGCCGCGGCGGGGCGATCTGAGGCGCCGCCCGCTCGCGCTGGCGCGGCAGCACGCCGACGCGCCGCCAGTCCGCACACCCAGGGGCACACCCGCATGAAACTCAGCAACCTCTCCGACCTGTACCTACGCGACCTGAGGACCATCTACGACGCCGAGCAGCAACTCCTGCGCGCGCTGACGAAGATGGCCGACGCCGCCGCCAACAACGAACTCGAGATCGCGCTGAGGACGCACGTGGACGTCACCAGGAACCAGGGCGAGCGCCTCGAGTCCATCTTCCATTCGCTCGGCCAGAGCCCCCTGGGCGAGGCCTGCGAGGCGATGGAGGGCCTGATCGCCGAGGCCGACGAACTGCTCGCGGCCGACGCCGACGACGAGGTCCTCGACGCCGGGCTCATCACCGCCGCACAGAAAGTCGAGCACTACGAGATCGCCGCCTACGGCTCGCTCCGCACCTACGCGCGGCTCCTGCGCCGCTACGACGACGCCGCGCTGCTCCAGGAGTCGCTGGAGGAGGAGAAGCAGGCCGACGAACGCCTCACGCGCATCGCCGAGGGCTTCGTGAACACCCGGGCGCTGACGTGAACCCGCGCCGGGGGGAGGACGACGCCATGGCCCGCACCCGCCACCGCCCCACGCTCCAGGCCGCCGTTGCCGGCTGCGCCTGCCTCGCGGCGGCCGCGGGCTGCGCCGGCTCCGGCGGGAGTGGGGGAGGCGGCGCCTCCGGCGGAAGCGAGACGATCCCCGCCGTCAACGTCACGGCGGACGCGACGCGCATCGTC
>CALAFV010000074.1 GCA_937891445.1 uncultured Phycisphaerales bacterium
GAGAACGACGCGGACGACCAGGAACTCCGCAAGGAACTCGCCGAGGCCTTGGCCGAGAGCAACACCAAGCGGATCGACGACCCGGTGCGCATGTACCTCACGCAGATGGGGACGATCCCGCTGCTGACGCGCGAGGAAGAGATCCGGCTGGCCAAGAAGATCGAGACGACGCGGATGATCTTCCGTCGCCGCTGCCTCGAGAGCGACTACGTGCTGACGCAGGCGGTGGAGATGCTGCGGCAGGTCCACGCGGGGACGCTGCCGTTCGACCGCACCATGCGGATCTCGACGGCCGAGGCGGACGCCAAGGGGAAGATCTCCCGCCGCATCCCCTACAACCTCAGGACCGTGGAGCGGCTGCTGCTGCTCAACCGGGCTGACTGGGACCGGCTCCAGGCCGCGAAGGCGGAGGGCGCCGACGCGGACCTGATCGCGGAGATCCGCGAGCGCATGGCCGTTCGCCGGCGGAAGATGGCGGCGCTGACGGAGGAACTGAGCCTCCGCACCGGCCGCATCATCCCGCTGATGAAGAAACTCCGGTCGATCAACGCGAAGATGCGGGAACTGGCGACGGAACTGCGCAAGGCCGCGAAGTTCCCCAAGCGCTACGACCCCGATGACGTCGCGGTGATCCAGGAGGAACTGACCGGGCTGCGCAACCTCGTGCTCGAAGAGCCCGAGGATCTGGCCCGGCGGCTGAAGGATCTGGAGACGGTCTTCTGGGAGTACGAGCAGGCGAAGCGCGACCTGGCGGGCGGCAACCTCCGCCTGGTCGTCTCGATCGCGAAGAAGTACCGCAACCGCGGCCTGCCCTTCCTCGATGTGATTCAGGAAGGCAACACGGGCCTGCTCCGCGCGGTGGACAAGTACGAGTACAAGCGTGGGTACAAGTTCAGCACCTACGCCACGTGGTGGATCCGCCAGGCGATCACCCGCGCCATCGCCGATCACGCCCGGACGATCCGCGTCCCGGTCCACATGATCGAGACGATGAGCAAACTGCGCAACATCCAGAAGGAGATGGTGCAGCGCAACGGCGTCGAGCCCACGATCGAGGAACTGGCCGAGCGTGCGGGCATGAACGTCTGGGAGGTCCGGCGGGTGATGAAGATCAGCCGCCACCCCGTCAGCCTCGATCGGCCGGTGGGCGAGAGCGAGGATTCCTACTTCGGCGACTTCATCGAGGACGTCCGCCAGGGCTCCCCGAGCGAGTCGGCGGCGCAGGACATGCTCCGCCAGCGCATCGAGCAGGTGCTCCGCGGCCTGACCTACCGCGAGCGCGAGATCATCAAACTCCGGTACGGAATTGGCGACGGGTACACCTACACGCTCGAGGAGGTCGGCCGCATCTTCAAGGTCACCCGCGAGCGTGTCCGCCAGGTCGAGGCCAAGGCCATCCGCAAACTGCAGCACCCCGTCCGGGCTCGCAAACTCGACGGATTCGTGGACCGGATGCTGGAGAAGGAGGGAGTGAGGGACTGAGCGGGGCGTCGCCCCGCCAGGCCGCCCCTCCACGCGCGCGGAACCGGGCCCCGGCGTAAGCGCCGGCCCGGGCTCCCAACAATCCCCTAGGCTTGGCTCCGCCGCGGTCTGGCCGCGGCACCTTCGACGCGCGGAAAGGTCCCGATGGCGTTCTGGTTCTGGCTCGGCCTCTTCGGACTGCTGCTGGTGCTGATCGCGCTGGACCTGCGCGTTGCCCGCAGGCGGGCCCGGGACATGTCGCCCGCGGCGGCCGCCGGGTGGACCGCGGCGTGGATCGCGGTTTCGCTCGCGATCGGCGGGGTCATCTACCTCCTGTACGACACGCACTGGGGCGGACTGGGGCTCACCCACCCGCACGGCTACGGCCCGCCGCGCCCGATGAGCGGGCACGACGCCCTCCTGCTGTTCCTGACGACCTACGTCCTCGAGGCGGCCCTCAGCCTCGACAACGTGTTCGTCATGACGCTGCTGTTCGACTACGTGCGCCTGCCGCGGATCCGGCGGCACAGCCTGCTGTTCACGGGCGTGCTGGTGGCGATGCCCGTGCGCGCCGTGCTGATCGGGGCGATGCTCGGCGTGCTGGCGCTGGCCCCGTGGGCGTCGTACGTCTTCGGCGTGTTCATCCTCGTGGCGGCGGCGCGGATGCTCACCCTGCGGACCGACGACCCGGACCCGGAGTCCAACCCGGCGATCCGGCTGGTCCGCAAGATCTATCCCGTCACCAAGTCGTACGAGGGGGGACGGTTCTTCACGCGGCTGCCGCCGGACCCCGCGAAGCCGGGCTCGCGCGGCCGGCTCGCGGCCACGCCGCTGCTGCTGGCCCTGATCATGGTCGAGTCAGCCGACGGCTTCTACTCGCTGGGCTCGATCCCTTCGCTGCTCGCGATTTCGCGGGATCCGCTGCTGCTGATCGTGAGCAATATTCTGGCGGTCCTCACGGTGCGGTCGATGTACTCGGCCCTGGCCCGAGTGATGCACCGCTTCACGTACGTGAAGGCAGCCCTGGTCTTCGTGCTCCTGTTCGCGGCGGCGCTGATGTTCCTGAGCCACCACTATGCCATCGCTCCCGAGGTCGCTTTGTCGGTGATCGTCGGGATCCTGTGCGTCGGCGCGGGGGCGTCGCTGGTGGCCGATCGCGGGCAAGGACGGGCGCCGGAGCCGCCGCTGGGCTACGAGGTCGCCCACTACGCGGGGCTGACCGTCCGCCAGGCCAGGAAACTCATCATCCTCGTCATCGGCCTGAGCATCATCGCGCTCAGCGTGCCGGTCGGCATCCTGCTCCCGGGCCCGGGTGGCATCCCCATGGCCCTGCTGGGGCTGATGATCCTGGCGACGGAGTTCGTGTGGGCGCAGCGGCTGCTGCGACGCGCTCGACAGGGCGCGGACATGGCCGCGGCCGAAGCCGAGAAGCGCTTCGGGCTGGTCACAAAGTTCCGGCGGCTCAAAGGCTGGGTCGCGCGGCGGCTCGGATCGCAGCCGCCTGCGGCAGGCTGACCGTGTGTGACGACTTGGATTGGCTCGCAGGGCTCAGAAGCCGCGCAGTTCGCGTTCCGCCTGCAGCCAGTCGGACTCAGGCGAGCCGCCGACGCCGCGACGGTCGAGATAGATCTCGTATGCGCGGCGGCGGATCTCATCCACCGTCGGCTCGCGCCGGGGCGCGGGGACGCGTGCCGTGGCCGCGGGAGCCGCGGTGGCGGCGGTGCTGGCGCGGGACCGGGACGTGCGCGGGGTCGCGGCGCTGGTGCTGGGGGAGGTCGCGGTGGTTCGACGAGCCATGGCCCTTCACTCCGTCGCCCCGACAGACCGGGGCGCTGACTTATCGGCTGCGCACGCCCGCGCGCTCAGCGCTGCGGCCACATCGGGGCACTCTATGCCGCGGCGGTAGACCGGTCGGTCGCCAAAGAAAACGACCCGGGGCGAGCCCCGGGTCGCTGGAGGAAACTGTGCTGTCCGGCCGCGGCTCAGAGGGGCCGGCGGCGACGCCGGGCGACGATGCCGAGCCCCGCGAGGGCCATCGCCCCGGCCGTGGGCAGGGGCACGACGCTGATCGGCGTGCCGTTGACGAACGAGTCGCTCTGGCCGCCGACGATGCCCTGCACGTGCAGACCGATGCGGAGGGCTCCGGTCACGCCGCCCTGGTCCAGGCCGAGCTGGAGGGCGTCGAGCGTGTCCTGGTAGTCCTTGCCCGCCTGGAGCGCGAAGCGGATCCGCAGCCACTCGCCGGGGTTCACGCCGTTGGGCTGAACCGGCGGATCGGAGTCAGCGGCGAAGCCGGCGGTCGTGACAAAGCCGATGGCGTTGCCGCCGGGGAGATTCGCCGGGCTCGCGCCCTGGGAGAAACTCACACCGCTCCCGCTGTCCACGATCTGGACGATCCCCAGCAGGGTCCCGTCGGCGAAGTAGACGCCGGTGATCGAAGAGGCCGACGGGCCTTCGTTGCGGAAGATGAAGTCAACGAGCTGGTAGCCCATCGAGGTTCCCGCATCGTTGACCTCGACGGTCAGTTGGCTGGCCACGTCCGTGCTGGCGTTAGCCGTGATCCGGCTGAAGCCGTAGATCGGGCCGGCTTCGGCCGCGGCGGCCAGCCCAGCGAGGGCCACCAGAGCGATAACTCCATTGCGCACGTGCATCATTTGTCGTCCTCTCTCAGAATGACATCACCCGGTCCAGCCGTCGTGGCGTGGACCCCTTCCCCTGCACTAAGCCCTGGTGCGCGGAGTGAGCCGTCTCTGAGACGGCGGCCTGATTATGGCAGGGGTCTGCGGAGATGCAAGGAAATTTGTGGCTCTCGCCACGAGGTTGAGGCCCGAACCCGGAGCCGTCGGCAACCAGCGGAAAAACCGCGACCCGAACGGCCGGGACGCGCGGGCGCAACTACAGCACGCACAAGGACTTAGCACGGGATTACTTACACAGCGGCCGCCGGCACCGCAAACCGGCTATGGCCACAAGTGCCGCGCCGCCCAGCCCGGCAGCCGGGGGAACCGGGACCGACGGGGTGCGGGTGGGATCCAATCCGGAATGGTGCGGGCTGAAGTCACCCGGGGGCACGCGGTCCAAGGCCGAGCCGGACAGGGGCACGCCGTTGAAGCCGGCGAGGAGGCCGCCGATCTCCCCCAGATTCACATCCTCGACGATCCCGGAGCCGAGGGGATCGCTGACCGGCGCGGCCCCGTGGCTGACGGCAATCGCGGCAATGGCGGGCACAGGCGCGTCCAGTTCGAAAGCCGGCGATGCGGAACCGGGGGTGACCGCCAGGAGCGGCCGTTCGGAACTTGAAAAACGGACAATCGCATCGGCAGAAGCGGCGCCGGCGGTGGCCAGGAGCGCGGACGTCGCGAGCAGGATGGACGTGGGACGGGTCATGGTCTGCCTCGAGGGGTGATCGCGCTGGCACAGCGCGGAAACGGCTGGCGGGGGGCCGCCATGGGTCTTCATCCCTCAATGCGACAAAAGTCCGCGGCGGGGCTCACGGATTGCCCCGTTTTTCTTTTTGATATTGCCTCGAACGAA
>CALAFV010000075.1 GCA_937891445.1 uncultured Phycisphaerales bacterium
TGGTCGAACCTGGGCTGCGGCCGGTTCTCGGCGCGCCGGCGCCGGCGCTCCGCCGAGCGCTCGATGTCCGCCGCGAGCCGCTCGAACTCCTGCTCCGTCGGCGGCCGGGCCGGGCGACCATTGCCGCCCTCCCGCGGCCGGGTTAGTGCGCGGAGCCGGCCGCGCAGCCGCGGCTGATCGACGAGCATCGCATCGGCGATGCGCTGGGCAAGGGATTCCGCTGGTTGGGGCACGGCGGAATATAGGTTCGGCGCTGCCGACCGTCCGTCGCGCAAGCAAGGGCGCCCGGGTCAGGACGCCTCGCGCCACCCGCCGACCGCGCGGCTGAGGTCCAGCACGTCGCGGTACTCGCGGTCCGGCAGCCGTCGAAACAGGTCCCGGACGTGCTCCGGCGCGCCCACCCGCGCGGCGCCGTCGATCAGATCGCCCTTGCGGGCCGGGAAGCGGCAGGCTTCGAAGTAGGGCTGCAAGTCCACCCCGCCGCTGGGGTCGTCGTTCCCGCGGCCGAGGTTGCCGCGCGGATCGGGGCCTTCATCGCCCGCGTCCATGCGCGGCGGCACGTGCGCGGTCATGATCCGTCCTCCTTGCCGGGATCGCCGGAAATGCCGAGAGACCGGCGCCGGATCTCACGGATGGCCCGGTCGATGTCGTCGATGTCGCGCGGCCCGCGCCGATGCAGGTCGCGCTGCTCGCGTTCCTGGTCCCTCAGATCGCGCCGGCCGCGTTCGCTGAACCGCGTGCCGCGCTCGCGCCCGCCGCCGGCGTCGCCCGTGCTCCTGCCCGTGCCGCCGCGCCGTCCCGGTCCGCGCTGCTGCGCCATGTGCATCCCCCGGTCGCTCTCCCGCCTGCGTGATGCTAACGCCCGCCGCGACACCGGCGGCAAAGCCCGCGCTCACCGGCCGATGGCCCGGACCCGGGCCCACCGCCCGCCCGGGCGCGGCCCTACATTCCACGGCCGGCGCTATGGCCCTGGCGCACCCCAAGCCACCCTTCTTCCCGCGAGGCAAGCCCATGCCCATCAACCAGACGCACGATCCGAACCTCCGCAGTTGGGTCGAATCCGCCAACGACCCCGCGAGCGACTTCCCGATCCAGAACCTGCCGCTGTGCGTTGTTCGCGATGACTCGGGCGCGGCGATGATCGGGACGGTGATCGGCGACAGGTTCCTGAACCTTCGTGTGCTGGCCGAGCACGGCTTGCTCAAGGACGCCGATCCCGACGGCGCCCTTGTATCGGGGCCCTTGGTCCGCGACACGCTGAACGCCCTCGCCACCGTCCCGGGCGCGGTCGCGAGGCTGCGTCAGACGTTGGTCCGCCTGCTCCGCGCCGACACCCCGGACCTGAGGGATAACCCGACCATCCGGGACGCCGCCCTCCGTCCGCTCGATGCCGTTCGTCCGACCCTTTCCTTCGCGATCGGCGACTACACCGACTTCTACGCCTCCAAACACCACGCCACGAACGTGGGTTCGATGTTCCGACCGGACAACCCGCTGCTGCCGAACTACAGGCACGTCCCGATCGGCTACCACGGCCGCGCCTCGTCGATCGTCCCCTCCGGCACGCCGGTCCGCCGGCCGATGGGGCAGACCAAGGCCGACGACGCCGCGGAGCCGACGTTCGGCCCGTGCAGGATGCTCGACTACGAAATGGAGATGGGCGTCTTCATCGGGCGGGGGAACGAACTCGGGCGGCCGATCCCGATCGAGAAGGCCCGCGAGCACATGCTGGGGATGTGCATCGTTAACGACTGGTCGGCCCGCGACCTCCAGAAGTGGGAGTACCAGCCGCTGGGGCCGTTCCTGGCCAAGAACTTCGCGACGACGATCTCGCCGTTTGTCGTGACGATGGAGGCCCTCGAGCCCTTCCGCGTCCCCGGGCCCGAGCGTTCCGCGGACGACCCGCAGCCGCTGCCGTACCTGCGCGGCCCCGCCGACGGCGGTCTCGATATCACCGTCGAGGTCCACCTCGCGACAAAGCAGATGCGCGACCGCGGCCTCTCGCCTGTGCGGATCTCCAAGGGCAACTTCCGCCACATGTACTGGACGCTCGACCAGATGGTCACCCACCACGCGTCCAACGGCTGCAACCTCCAGCCCGGCGATCTGCTCGCCAGCGGCACGATCTCCGGCCCCACGCCGGAGTCCCGCGGCTGCCTGCTCGAACTGACGTGGGACGGCCCCGGCAAGCCGCGCAAGCCCGTGTCGCTGCCGACCGGCGAGACGCGAACGTTCCTGCAGGACGGCGACGAAGTCATCATGCGCGCGTACTGCGAGCGCGACGGCTTCCGCCGCATCGGCTTCGGCGAGTGCCGCGGGATCATCGATCCGGCACAGATGTGAGTGATCAACTCACTGTGGTTCCGCCGGGTCTGGCTCACTCCCCACCTCCCTGAAGAGCGCTGCGCAGGCCGTGTGCCCGTGCAGGAATACGCCGTCGCCCACCGGCCCGATC
>CALAFV010000076.1 GCA_937891445.1 uncultured Phycisphaerales bacterium
GCCGCCGCCGTCGGGCCCAGCACCGCGGCCATCTGGTCGAACCGCTGCGCCCGCTCGTACGCCAGCCCCAGCGCGTTGACGCTCACCAGCGTCTGCGGATGCTCCGGCCCGTAGATCCGCGTCTTGAGACCGATCACCCGCTCCAGCGTCGCGATCGCCTCGTCCGTCTTGCCGCGATCCTCGAGGATCGACCCGAGGATGCTCATCCCCATCAGCGCCGGCGAACTCGTCTCCCCCAGGCTCCGCTCCGCCTCCGCGACCAGTTCCCGCGCGACCGTCTCCGCCTCTTCCAGCCGCCCGAGGTCCTCCAGCACGTCCGCGAGGCTCGCCATCGTCTCCAGCGTCGCCTTCGCGCCGACGCCCTGGTGCTTCCGCTGCGCCTCGAGCGTTTCGCGGTAAACCCGCTCGGCCTCCGCGTCCTGCCCACGCAGTTGCAGCGCAAAGCCGATCAGACTCCGCGTCTCGAGCGTCGGCCCCGCCGCGCCGCCCAGCGTCTTCTCACGCCGCGCCGCCACCTCGCGCAGGATCTGTTCCCCCTCCTCGACGCGGTCTCCCGGCAGCATCGTTGCGCCCAGCGAGTGCATGCTCTCCAGCGTCTCGGGGTGCGACTCCCCCAGGTGCTCGGTCCGCAGTTCCACCGCCCGCCGCAGATGCCGGATCGCCTCCTCGAACTGCCCGAGTTGGTGGTACGTCGCCCCCAGCGTGTGGCGCAGCGTCGCCTCCACGCGAGGCTGGTCTTTGAGGTCCTCCCCCACTTTCGCCGCCGCGGCGTCCAGCACCTCCCGCACCGTCACCTCGCTCCCCAGCGCCCGCTCCGGGTCGATCGACTCGAGCATCTCGCGCAGGAAGCGCTGCACCGACACCGATTCGGCCAGCCGCCCCGCCGCCTCGCGCTCCGCCGCCTCCGCCCGTGCGCGCAGCCCCCGCTCCCGCACCATCCCGTATGACGTCGCCGCCACCGCGAGCACCAGCGACGCCGCCACAGCCCCCGCGGCCACGACCGCCCCCCTGTTGCGCCGCACAAACTTGCGCACCCGGTACGCCGCCGACTCCGGCCCCGCCACCAGCGGCCGCCCCGCGAGGTAGTTCCGCAGGTCGTCGGCCAGTTCGCTCGCGCTGCGGTACCGCTCGGCCCGGTCCTTCCGCATCGCCCGCAGCGGGATCCACTCCAGTTCCCCGCGCAGTTCCTTCGCCAGTTCCTCGATCCGCGCCCGCCGCCGCTCCGCCACCGCCGCGGCGTCCGCTCCCGCGAGGCTCGTCAGCCGCGTGCTCGGCCGCGGCGGCTCCACCTCGCGGATGATCTGCTGGATCCGGCCGTACGCCGCCGCCCGCAGTTCCCGCGAGTCGAACGGCGCCGCCCCCGTCAGCAGTTCGTACAGCACCACGCCAAGCGAGTACACGTCCGCCCGCGTGTCGATGTCCTGCGCCCCCACCTCCGCCTGCTCCGGGCTCATGTACTCCGGCGTCCCGATCATCACCCCCTGCTCGGTGAAGACCGTCCGCTCCGTCAGCCGCGACGACACCGCCTTGGCGATCCCGAAGTCGATCACCTTCGGCACGGCGCGGCCGTCCTGCTCGGCCACGAGGATGTTCGACGGCTTGAGGTCCCGGTGGATGATCCCCTTCATGTGCGAGTGCTGCACCGCCTCGCACACGGTGATGAACAGTTCCAGCCGCTGGGTCAGCGTCATCCGCCGCCGGTCGCAGTACGCCGTGATCGGCTCCCCCTGCACGTACTCCATCACGAAGTACGGCCGCCCGCTCTCGGTCGCCCCGGCGTCGAAGACCTTCGCGACGTTGGGATGGTCCATCAGCGCCAGCGCCTGCCGCTCCGCTTCGAAGCGGGCGATCACCTGCCGCGTGTCCATCCCCAACTTGATGACCTTCAGCGCCACCCGCCGGCGCACGGGCCGCTCCTGCTCCGCCAGGAAGACCTGTCCGAAGCCCCCCTCCCCCAGCAGCCGCAGGAGCCGGTACGGCCCGATGCTCTCCCCGACCCCGATGCCCGCGTCCTCCGCCCCGCCCGCCCCCGCGCGGGCCCCCGCCGGCAGGATCGACGCGGTCGCGCCATCCGCAGCGCTGCCCGAAATCCCCTCGGCGCCGGGGGCCTCTTTCGACATACCGGGCTCGTCCATGGCGGTCCTCGCTCCACGCCGCGCCGGGCGTACCCGCTGGGCCGGGCGCGCACCGCCCCCGAGAGTCAACGCGACAAATCCGCACCCCGGGGGCCACCGGATGCCGCGAAAAAGCCGTCTCCCCGCCGCGGTTGCCCTCCCGTCCCCGGCGCGTACCATCCTGACCCCGAAATCGGCCCGTTCACCCCTTCGGAGCCGCCCAGCCAAGCGCCGCCGGCCATCCTGTCGCCGGCCCTAACCCGAGGATCACACGATGAAGGCCACCGAACTCCGCCCCGGCTACGGCGTCAAGATCGACGGCAAGCTCTGGGTCATCACCAACTTCGAGCACCGCACGCCGGGCAACCTCCGCGCCTTCATCCAGATCAAGATCAAGAACGTCATCAGCGGCCAGATCGTCGAGCGCCGCCTGAGTTCCTCCGACGACGTCGAGGTCATCGACCTCGACCGCCGCACCATGGAGTACCTCTACTCCGACAACACCGGCGCCACCTTCATGGACATGGAGACCTACGACCAGATCGTCATCCCCGAGCAGGTCCTCGGCGACGCTCTGCTCTACCTCCGCCCCAACTCCCAGACCACCGTCATCATGTACGACGGCAACCCGATCTCCATCGAACTGCCGCCGGCCGTCGAACTGAAGGTCACGGACACCACGCCGGGCATCAAGAAGGCCACCGTCACCAACGTGATGAAGGAGGCCACGCTCGAGACCGGCCTGAAGACCCGCGTCCCGGACTTCATCGAGGTGGATGAGACGATCAAGATCTCCACCGCCGACGGCTCCTACCTCTCCCGCGCCTGAGCCGCGGCGGAGCCAAGCCCAATTTTGCCCATTTTCTCGCCCGCGGCAGCGTTCCTGCGGCCTGCGGGGGCGGTTCTCTGCGCGCCGGGTTGCCCTGCGGCGGCTGAGGGGTGACAATCGTCAACGTACGCGGTCCGCCGAGCGCTCGGTGCTCCGGCCCGGACCGGCAGAAATGGGGGCTAATCCCGTTCCTTCTGTCCCGCGGAGGCAACTGCGCGGGCATTGGAATACGTACCGATCCGCAGGACATGCCCAAACGGAACCTCGCCCGCTGCGCCCAGCGCGGCCGGCCCACCTGCGGCGGCTCGACCGTGACGCCCCATGCCGCCTGATCCGATCCCACCCCCGGCCCCGATCACACCGCCGGCCCCCGGCCACGGCGTTGGTCCGCCGCCGCGGAACATCCTGCTCATCGGCCTCCGCGGAGCGGGCAAGTCGGTCACCGGCCACCTGCTGGCCTCCAACCTGGGCCGCCAGTTCACCGATGTGGATGAGGTCACCTGCTCGCTGCTCAACTGCCGGAGCGTCGCCGAAGCCTGGCAGACGCGCGGCATCGCGGCCTTCCGGCTGGCCGAAACCGCCGCCCTCCGCCGCATTCTCGAGGTTCCCAACCAGGTGATCGCCTGCGGCGGCGGCACGCCCACCGCCCCCGGCGCCGCCGAGGTCATCCGCGCCGCCCAGCGCGCGGGCGCCGCCGTCGTCGTCTACCTGCGGGCTCCGGCGGACGTGCTGCGGATGCGTCTGGCCGGCTCTCCGCCGGCCGTCGAGAGCCGCCCGGCCATCTACGGGACCGATCCCCTCGCCGAGATCGACACGCTCCTGGCCCACCGCGACCCGCTCTACCTCGCGCTGGCCGACCACATCATCGAGACCAGCCGGCTGACGCCCGACAAGGTCGCCGAGGCGATCGCCCTGCTGATCTAGCGGCCGTCGGCCGCGGCCACCGCGCGGCAGAACGCCGCCATCTTCGCCGCCGACTTGCGCCCCGCCTCGTCCTCGACGCCCCCCGACACCACGACCGCCCACGGCCGCGCCGCGGCGATCACGCCGCCGACGTTCTCCGCGGTCAGTCCGCCCCCCACCAGCACCGGCCTGGCCCGCGACGCGACGATCCGCCCCACCGCCGCCAGCACCTCCGGGTCACTCACCTGTGCCCCTTCCAGCGCCACCATCAGCGCGTCGATCTCGTCCACCTTGGCCCAGCGCTGCGCCTCGTGCTCCAGCGCCGCCGCGTCGCCGCGGATTGTCTTGATCGCCCGCGTCCCGCACTGGCGGGCCACGTCCTCCGGCTCGTTGCCGTGCAGGTGGCTGTAGTCGGTCGGGCAGCGCTCCTCGATCTCCAGGAACTTCTCGACCGTTGCGTTCTCGAGCACGCCGACGGTCGAGACCAGCGGCGGCAGCACCGCCGCGATCTCCCACGCCTCCTCCGGCTCCACGAACCGGGCGCTCCTGGGGTTGAAGAAGAACCCCACGCCGTCGGCCCCGGCCTCCGCGGCCGCCAGGGCCTCCTCGTCGGACCGCACGCCGTACACGCACACCCGCGTCCGCCCGCCGCTGCTCATGCGCACCTCCCTGTCCACGCCTCAGGCCAGTTCCGACACCAGCGTCCGCGCCAGTTCCCGCTCGCGGTCGTCACCGAGTTTCTCGTCCAGCCCCTCGAGCATCTGCTTGGCCCGCACGGGGTCGTTGAGGTACCTCGCGTTGATCAGCCCGACCATCAGACGCACGCTCGGCGCGTGCGGGTCCTTCGGGTACGCCCGCAGGAACCGCTCGTACGCCTCCAGCGCCAGCGTGTGCTTCCCCGCCTGGAAGAGGTGGTTCGCCAGGTCGTACAGGTGCTGGCGGCTGAGCGTCGCCGCCCCCGGCAGGTCGCCGTAGGTCTCCAGCAGCCGCCGGTACGCCTCGCCCGCGGCGTCGAGTTCGCCGCGCGACACCAGCGCCGACACCTCCGCCCGGGCCTTGGCCATCGCCTCCATCCGGGCGTCGTCTTCGGCCGACCGTCTCGCGTCTCCGGCCCGCGCCCGCTCCCGTTCCCGCTCGGCCGCCAGCGACGCCTCGCGGATCGCCCGCCGGCGCCCTGCCTGCCGCAGGATCGTGAACAGGTCGTACGGCTCGCGCGGCACGACCCGCATCGCGATCAGCGCCATGCTCACGCCGGCGCCGAACGCGTATCCCCCAAGGTGTGCCGCGTGGGCAACGTCGCTGTCCTTCGCCGCCACGAACCAGAAGTCCTTGGCGATCGCGAACGCGATGAACCACCACGCGGGGATCGAGAAGATCCCGATCAGGAAGAAGAACAGCAGGCACCGGATGGTCGTCCGGGGGAAGAAGATCAGGTACGCCCCCGTCACCGCCGCCACCGCCCCCGACGCCCCGACGACGGGATTCGCGTCGAACGCCACGTGCGCCGACCCCGCGAGCACCGCCCCGCCGAGGTACAGCGCGGCGAACCCGATCCGGCCCAACTTGTCCTCCACGTTGGGCCCGAAGACCCAGAGCGTCAGCATGTTCCCCAGCAGGTGCAGCAGCCCGCCGTGCACGAAGGCGTACGTCACCAGCCCCCACGGCGTCAGGCCGGAGCGCCGCAGCCACAGGTGCTCCAGCAGGCGCTGCGCCCCCTCCGGGTCCGCCTGCTTCAGCGCGGCCATCGCCGCCGCGACTGCCAGGTTCAACGCCAGCAGCACGTGCGTGACGAACGTCGGGCGGTGGAGGGGCCGATCTGTTCCCAGTGGGATCAGCATGCCCCGCATCCTACCCAAGCCGGACGCCCGACCGGCCGGGCGCGCCGGGCTTGCCGCCCGACCCGTTGCGGCTCCGCACGCCCGGGCCTAGAGTGCGGGCCCCCGCGCTGCCGCTGACCGCCCGAGGGCCGGCCGTGGCGGACCGGCGGGCACATCCACGACCGATTGACAGCCTTTTGCGCAGGGGCGAGCAGCATGACCACCGCCGCCAAGGGTCTCGAAGGAGTCGTCGCCGCCGACACCCGCATGTCGTTCATCGACGGCGAGAAGGGCGTCCTCGAATACGTCGGCATCGCGATCGACGATCTGGCCCGGAACTCCACGTTCGAAGAGACCGTCTTCCTCCTCTGGAACGGCCGGCTCCCCAAGCGGGCCGAACTGGACGCCTTCACCGCGGACCTCCGCTCCCGCTACGCCCTGCCGCCGGCGATCGTCGACCGCATCACCTCGCTCCCCAAGGACGCGAAGCCGATGCACATGCTCCGCACGATGGTGAGCATGCTGTCGATGTACGACCCGAATCCCGACGCCAACGACGTCGCCTCCGCCCGCGCCAAGGCCCTGAACATCCTCGGCCAGACGCCGATGATCGTCGCCGCGTTTGACCGCTACCGCCGCGGGCTGCCGATCGTCCAGCCGCGCCAGGACCTGTCGTTCGCGCAGAACTTCCTCTACATGCTCAACGGCAAGGAGCCGACGCCGACGATGGCGCGGGCCTTCGACGTGTGCATGATCCTGCACGCCGACCACGGGCTCAACAACTCGACCTTCGCCGCCCGCGTGATCATCTCGACGCTCAGCGACATGTACTCGGCGATCACCGGGGCCATCGGCTCCCTCAAGGGCCCGCTCCACGGCGGCGCCAACGAGGGCGTCATGCTGATGCTCAACGAGATCCCGTCGGTGGACGCCGTCGAGCCCTACATCCTCGGCAAACTGGAGCGCAAGGACAAGATCATGGGCTTCGGCCACCGGGTCTACAAGGCGTACGACCCGCGCGCCAGTTTCCTCAAGACGCTCGCGAAGCAACTCGCCGAGGACACCGGCAACCAGGCCCTGTACGAGAAATCCACCCGCATCGAGCAGGTGATGGAGAAGGCCGTCGCCGCCAAGGGGATCTACCCCAACGTGGACTTCTACTCCGCCACCACGTACCACTGCATCGGGCTGCAACTGGACCTGTTCACGCCGATGTTCGCCCTCAGCCGCATCGGCGGCTGGGCGGGCCACGTCATCGAGCAACTCGACGGCAACCGCCTCTACCGCCCGACGGCCAACTACGTCGGCCCGCACGGGGTGAGGTACGTGCCGATCGACGAGCGGTAGCCCCCCTCCATCTACGCGATAGCCGCGACCCGACGACAGCGGCGGTGTGGTAAACTGCGCCCATGGATCTCGTCACCCGAACGTGTGCGGACTCCCTTGTGAGATCCATCTCCTGAAGAGCTTCATGCCGCCCGCGCGATCCTGATCCACGGCATCGACCTCACCAACG
>CALAFV010000077.1 GCA_937891445.1 uncultured Phycisphaerales bacterium
GCCCTCAACGACCTCGGCTGCGCCCTGGACACGCTCGGCCACGGCGACCGCGCCCTGCCGCTGCTGGAGGAAGCCCTCGCCGGCCGCCGCCGCCTGCTCGGCGAGACCGACCCGCTCGTGCTCATCACGCTCAGCAACCTCGCGCAGGTCCACGACGGCCGCGGCGACGCCCGGCGCTCCCTCGACCTGATGCTCGAAGCCCTCCGCGTCGCCCGCGCTTTGCCCGATGAGCCCCGCATGCTCCTCATCGGCCTCAACAACAACATCGGCGCGACCTACCAGGACCTCGGCCAGTACGAAGCCGCCGCCCCTTACCTCCGCGAGGCCGCCCGCCTCGCCTCCGACTGGCTCGGCCCCGACAACCCCGCGACGCTCACTCTTGTGGCAAACCAGGCCGGCCTCGAAGCCCGCCTCGGCGACCCCGCCAGCGCCGCCGCTCTCTACCGCACCGTCGTCGAGGCCCGCACCTCGCTGCTTGGCCCCGACGCCTTCGATACCCTCACCGCCCGCCACGGCCTCTGCAACGCCATCCTCCTCGGCGGCGAGCCCGCCGAAGCCGCCGCGGCCTTCGCCTCCCTCGCGGCGGACGTTGACCGCGGCCTCGGCGAGGACCACTGGCTCGCCGCCCAAGTCCGCCTCTCCCTCGCCACGGCTTTGAGCGAGTCCGGCGACCCCGCCGCCGCCGCCCCCCACGCCGCCCGCGCCCACGAGCGACTCCTCGCCCTCTTCGGCCCCGATCACCCCAGAACCAAGGCCGCCGCCGCCCTCCTGGCGAAACTCGCGGGCCCCTGATCCCACTCGGTCATCCCGCTCACGCCGCACGCACGCCGCCCCGCCCACCAGACACACAAAACCGGGATCGCGCACCGCCGAGCCACCCAGGCCCAGCGTACCACACCAACCCCCGATCAGATCCGCCGGCCTCTCTCCGACTCGCCCCTCACATCGCCACGTTCGGCCCCCAGATGATCCACAACCTCAGCCCCAGCACCCCTTCCTCCTCGCGGCCAATCCGCGGCGTCAGGTCTGCCGTGAAGCCGCCTTCTCCCATTTCGATTGCCCACGCATAATCGGACCGCGGCAGGTAAGACTGGGTCTGCAACACCCTGACCGCCCGCTCCGCATCCGGCGTCACGCCGCGCACGCGGAGTTCCCCCGTCACCGGATCGACGACCGCCAGCCCCAGCGAGTCCAGCCCCGCGCGCAGCGCCGGTTCCCGCCTCGGGTTCTCGGGCGAGTAGACATCCAGTTCGTTGGTCGGGTCGTACCGCCGCAGGATCACCAGCGGCGCGTCCAGTGGCAGCCCCGCCGCGGCGGCCCGCCACTGCTCCGGGACCGGACCCTCCCGCCGCGCCAGGACCCCGCGCACCGCGGCCGCCGCGTCCTCCCGGCGCGATGCCACCACAACCGTGTGGGCGTCCACCACGGCCACGAATCGCTCCTCTTTCGGAGGCCGGCCCTCATCCAGTGCTTTGCGGTCCTCGCCGTCCCGGACCATCGTCACCGTCGCCCCGAAGACCTCGACGCCATCGACCTCCTCGACCCTCCGCAGGTCCTCGATGTCCTCCCCCGCGCGCAGCCGCTCGCGCAGGCCCGCCAGCGATCCCCGCACCCAACAGATGTCGCACTCGTCGTACGCCCCCACGCCGATGCTCCGCGGCGCGCGCATGCGCGACGCCCCGCGAGCCAGCACCATCGGCCTCTGCTCCGCGACCGCGTCGTAAACCACCGTCAGCAGGTCGCGCTCGCCGCCGCCGGCAGGGTTCTTGGGATTGCGCGCCGCACGGGCATAGTGAGCCACCCGCGACCCCTCCGCCAGCAGCGGCTCGATCCGCATCACCAGCACGCTCTCGGTCCCCGGCGGCATCGCCGCGATCAGTGACAGGCTCGTCGGCGCCACCGGCGCCTGCCCCTGCTCCGCAGCCGGCACAGCGGGCGCGGCAGGCGGCGCCGCGGCGCTCGCCCCGACAGACGCCGCGGCAAGGCCCGCGACCACCACGAGATGACACAGCAGCGCGATCGCCATCGCAAGCCCTCGCGTCAGGCCCCATCTGTGAAACCCACCTCACACAACCTACCACAATATGCCGGGCGGGCCCGCCAGCGCCGCGCCGTGCACCCCGCACCCCGGTTCACCCCCGGGATCATCCCCAGCGCCTCCCGGAATCCCGCTCCGCAGCCGCCCGCTCTCTTGCAGCCCGGCCAACCCCGTGTACGGTCAAGCGCGGGGGAGGAGGAAAGCGGAGGCTGGGGAAGGGGGAGCGAAAGGGGGTGGCGGGTGATCCGCGTGCTGCACATGCTCCCGGACCTGGAACTCGGCGGCGGCCAACTGCTCCTGCTCCGCAACATCTCCGCGATGGACCCCGCCGAGTTCTCCCACGCGGCGTGCACCATCCGCGCACATGGAACGATGCACGACCAGTTCCGCGCCGCCGGCGTGGACCTGCACACGCTCGACCTGCGCACCCTCGCCGGCATGCCCGCGGCCCTGCGCCGGCTCGTGCGCCTCGTGCACCGCCTCGACGTCGACATCATCCACACGAACAACACCGGCAGCGACCGCCTCTTCGGCCAGTCCGCCGCCCTGCTCACCGGCAAGCCCGTCGTCAACTCCCTCCACTCGCCGCTCCAGTTCGGCCGGCGCCAGCGCGGCCCGGGCAAGATCCTCCAGTTCGTGCGTCTGCGGATCGACCGCGCCGTCGCGCGCCGGACGATCCGCCACGTCGTCGCCGTCGGCCAGAGCGTGCGCCAGGAGTGGCACGCCTACTTCCGCGCCCTGGGCGTGGACGATCACCGCCACACGATCGTGCACCCCGGCCTCGAACTGGCGCCCTACGAGCCCCGCGCCGACCACGAGCGCGCCGCGCTGCGCCAGTCCCTCGGCCTTGCCGACGCCTCGCCCCTGCTCATCACCGTCGCGCGCATGACCAGCGGCAAGGGCCAGAACCTGATGTTCCCCCTCATGCGCCACGTCCTGGCCCGGTACCCGTGCGCCCGCCTGCTGCTTGTCGGCGACGGCCCCCTGCGCCCCGCGCACGAGCACGCGGCCCGCCGCGAGGGCGTCGGCCACGCCGTCGTCTTCGCCGGCGCGCGCCTCGACGTCCCCGCGCTGCTCGACGCCGCGGACCTGGCCGTCTTCCCGTCGCTGGGCGAAGGGCTCCCGCTGGCCGTGCTCGAAGCGATGGCCGCCGGCAAGCCGGTGGTGGCCTTCGACCTGCCGTCGTTCATGGAACTCCACGACGACCCGCCGTGCGCGGTCTTCGTCGCGCCCATCGGCGACGGCCCGGCGCTGACGCGGGCCGTGCTCGACGTGCTCGCCCAACCCGACCGCATGGCCGCGATGGCCGCGACCGCGCGCCGGACCGTCGAAACCCGCTTCACCCAGCAGGCCGCCTCGCGCGCCCTCGAGCGGATCTACCGCGAAGTCCTCAAGAGCCCGCCCCGCAACCAGCCCGACGCCCGCCGCGCCCAGCCCGCCGGCGCAGGCTAGCGCCCGCGCACACACCGCCCTACCGCCTCAATCCGCGGCCCAGAACCCCGTGTCCGCCCGGTAGTGCAACTCGCAGTCGCGATTGGGCCACGCCCGCGCCCGGAAATACCACCCCGTCCCCTCCGCGACCGCCGCCCGCGCCTCGCGCCGGAATCTCGCCTCATCCAGAAGGATCCACCCCTCCGCGGCAGCCGAGCCCGCCGCCGTCCCCAGCATCACCGCCACCACGAACCAGACCGCCAGCCGCACCGCCTGGCGGCGCGGCAGCGGCGCATCGGTCTCCCGCCCGCACTCGGGGCAAACGTCGGCCCGGCCCACCGGATACGTACAGGCGGCGCACCGCCCCCGCGCCACGCGCTCCTCCCAGACATCCATGCGCACGCGGTGCGCCGCAAGCACCACCAGCAGCAGCGGCAGCATCAACAGATGCGCCAGAATGCCGACGCCGACGGCCGCGCGAGCCGCGAGCCCCGCATCGAACCCGATCGACGCTGCACGCCCGAAGTTCCACCAGTAGAACGACAGCCCCGCCGCCAGGGCCAGCGTCCCCAGCCCCAACCTGACCGGAACGGGACGGAGCCTCACCACGCCGCTGAGTCTACCAGCGGCGCCGCGCCCGCGGCCGGGGGCAACGCACGCGTCCGCCCAGCCATCGACCGCCCGTAGCGCCGCCCCGCCGCCGCAACCCGTTGCGCCCAAGCCTGGCGCCACCCCCGCGCAGCGCAACGCGTTGCGCCGCGCGCCCCCTCACAACTCACTCCGCCGCCCGCGCGGCGCTGGCACGCCCTTCGCATCAACGCCCGACCACCGGAGCAACGCCGTGTCTGACGCCCTGCGAGCACAGCAGTTTCTCGAGTCCTCGCCCACGTACGAGGTCGGGCCCATCCGGACTCACCCGGCGGCCCGCGCCGCCGCCACCACCGCCCTTTACAAGGAGCACCAGATGCACAACACCGATCGCGTTCAGCAGGAGCTGGTCGCCGGCGGCATGCCCGGCGAGTACGAGTACGAATACGAGGGGGAATACGAGTACGAGGGCGGAGCCCAACTCGAGTACGAAGGGGAGTACGAGTTCGAAGGCGAGGGGGAGTTCGAAGGCGAGTACGAGGGGGAGTACGAGGGCGAATACGCAGGCGAGTACGAGTACGAGGGAGAGTACGAAGCCGGCTTCTCCCCCGAGATGGAGATGGAACTCGCCGCCGAACTGCTCGAAGTCTCCTCCGAGGAGGAGATGGATCAGTTCATCGGCAAACTCTTCCGCTCCGTCGGCCGCGGCATCAAGAAGATCGCCAAGTCCGGCGTCGGCGCGCCCTGGGCGGCGTGCTCCGCGGCGTCGCCCGCACAGCGCTGCCCGTGGTCGGCAACATGATCGTCCCCGGCGTCGGCGGCGCCGTCGCCGGCGCGATCGGCAAGGCCGTGGGCCTCGAACTCGAGGGCCTCCCACAGGAAGACCGCGAGTTCGAGGTCGCCCGCCGCATCGTCCGCCTCGGCCGCACCGCCGCGAAGATCGCCGCCGATCTCCCCCTCACCGCGCCGCCGAGCGTTATCGCGCAGCACGCCGTCCGCAAGGCCGCCGCGAGCGTCGCCCCCGGCCTGCTCCGCGCCGCCAGGGCCAACGGCGTCTCGCAGGAGATCG
>CALAFV010000078.1 GCA_937891445.1 uncultured Phycisphaerales bacterium
CGGCGAAGCCGGCTTCCTCCCCGACTACGACCATGTGATCCTCGACGAGGCGCACAACGTCGAGGACGTCGCGTCGGAGCACTTTGGTCTCTCGCTCACCGAGAGCCGCGTGAGCCACCTGCTCTCGATGCTTTACAGCCACCGGGGGCGTGGAGCGGGCCGCGGCTATCTCTCGGGCGTTCGTCTCAAGCCCGAGTTCGGGACGGACGCCATCGACGCCGCCTGCCGCGCGGTGCTGGAGGCCGAGAGCGCTTCCCGGGCTTTCTTCGATGGCCTGATCGCGCTGCTTCGATCCGGACGGCTTCCCGGTGGCCGCCTTGCGCCCGAGCACGTCGCCGAACTGGCCAACCCGCTCACGCCGGCGCTGAAGTCCCTCGCTCTTCGCCTCAAGTCCATCCGCGAGGGTGTTGAGGACGAGCAGGATGGGTTCGAACTCGCGTCGTACATCGCCCGCGCCGAGGCTATCGCCGACACCGCCGCGGCGCTCACGGCGCAGACCGTCCCGGGGAGTGTCTACTGGATCGAGGTTTCGGACGCCGACGCCGAACTCATGGCGCAGACCGGCGCGGGTCGGCGGGGGGCGCGGCCGTCGCCACCGAAGGTGCGGCTGGCATGCTCGCCCGTCGAGGTTGCTCCGCTCCTGCGCGAGCACCTCTTCAGCAAGCCGCACTCGATCATCCTCACCAGCGCCACGCTCGCGACCCGCACCGTGGACGCCGGCGAGCCCACCGAGCGCGCCGAGACGGCGTTCGCGCACACCATGTCGCGGCTGGGCATCGACCCCGACGGCGTGCGCACGATGCAGCTCGACAGCCCCTTTGACTACGCCAATCAGGTCCGCGTCTACGTGGACGTGACGATGCCCGATCCTCGTCCCTCGCGGCCGCAACCGCGGGCGAGGCAGCAGTGGGGGGGCTGGGGCGACGAGGAGGGGGGCGCCGATCCGTACATCGAGGCCCTGACTTCGCGCATCCTCGACCACGTCCGCGCGACCGAGGGCGGCGCGTTCGTCCTCTTCACGAGTTTCGCGACGCTCTACGCCTGCGCCGACGCCCTTGAGCGCCCGCTGGAGAACCTCGGCATGCCGCTGCTGGTCCAGGGCCGCGGGGGCTCTCGCTCGCAGATCCTCGAGGCGTTCCGCAGGGATGAACGTTCGGTGCTGCTCGGCGCCGCTTCCTTCTGGCAGGGCGTGGACGTCCGCGGGCGTGCGCTGCGCAACGTCATCATCACGCGGCTCCCGTTCGACCCTCCGGACCGCCCGCTCACGCAGGCCCGCCTGGATCGCATCAAGGCCCGCGGCGGGAACCCGTTCATGGAGGACTCCCTGCCGCGGGCCATCATCCGCTTCAAGCAGGGCTTCGGCCGCCTGATTCGCTCCAGGGGCGACACCGGGCGCGTCGTGGTGCTGGACCCGCGGCTGGTGACCGCCCGCTATGGCCGCCTCTTCATCGACGCATTGCCCGCGGGGGTGGATGTCGAGGTCATCGAGGACTGACCAGTGTGCGTTCTCGCGTCGCCAGCGTGGTCAGACGCCCTTGAAGCACACCACCGGCCGCACTTCGCGGACGATCCGCACCAGGTCCCGCTGTGCCCGCATGACGCGGCGGATGTCCTTGTACGCCCCGGGCGCTTCCTCGGTGAGGTGTTGAAAGAACGCAGGCTTTCCAAGCAGGCCGCCGACTTCGCCGCGATCAGGAACTCGTCGGCGCTTCGGCCTCCTCGTCCTCTTCGGCTTCCGCGGCGGCTTCCTTCTCCAGCCGCTCGACGGCGGCTCTCGCCTCGGCCTCGTGGGCTGCACGGGCCGCCTCTTCGGTGATTCCTTCCTTCGCGGCCTTCTCCTGGGCCATCTTCCGCTTGATCGCCTCGATCTTCGGCCGGTCGGGGGCGAGGATGATGCTCGCCTGCTTGCCGAGCCAGCGCGGCGTCTGCTCGACCTTGGCGATGTCCGCCAGCGAGTCGGCGAAGAACTTCAGCCGCTCCAGCCCGATCTCCTTGTGAGCGATCTCCCGTCCCTTGAACCGCTGCGTGACCATCACCTTGTGCCCGGCCATGAGGAACCGGCGGGACTGGTCGATCCGGATCTGCACGTCGTGGGGGTCGATCTTCACCGACCGCCCCAGACGCACCTCCTTCATTTCCGTGGCCTTGCTCGCCGCCCGGCTCTTCTGCTCTTTCTTGGACTGTTCGTACTTGAACTTCCCGTAGTCCATGATCTTGCAGACGGGCGGACGGGCGTCGGGGGAGATCTCCACCAGGTCAAGCCCGTACTGGTCGGCCAGGCGCATGGCCTCGGAGGTCTCGATGACGCCGATCTGCTCGTTGTCCGGCCCGATCACGCGGATCGGGCTGATCCGGATCATGTGGTTGACCCGGGTGCGGCGGGGGGCGTTCTGGTCGCGGAAAGGTGAACGGTTGATGGCTCGTTACTCCTTCAAAGCGGACGGATGATCAATGGCAGCAAGCCGGCCCGGCCCGGGGACACGCATCCCCGGCCCCGCGCTCTGCCGCGCGGCGCCGGCCCGTCCTTCAACGCACTGTGCGGCTGGACCCGGGTCATTCCATCGCATCGACGAACGCACAGCGCGGCGACCTTGCGAGGGCTGTGGCGCTGATGCTCACCTGGATGCGGCTCCGATCCGACCCGGACGAAACGTCCCCCGGCGACACGCCGGCAGACTACGGAATTTGTAACCCCTGCCAGGCCCCGATGCAAGGGGCGCGGCGGCAGATTCCGCCCCCCGGTCTTTCCCCAGGCCCAACCGACCCGTGCCGTCGCCCCCGTCGGCGCCGTCGTCAGGCCAGCCCGGCCCGGACCCCGGGCCCCGGGCCCCGGGGCTCACTCCCCCCCTGCCGTGAGCAGGAAGATATTGACCAGGAGGCTCAGCAGGAAGAGCCCCAGCATCACGTAAAACAGCACTTCGAAGAGTTTGGAGCGGTTCGCCTCGACCGTCTTGTCCACGGCCAGGGTGCCCGGGGCCGCCGCCTCGGCCTGCGCCAGGGTCACCAGGTCCGCCCCGCCGATGTCCTTGTGGGCGATGGGCGGGGTCTTCCCGGCCCGAACCGCCCGGAGGTCCCCGAGCAGGTCGCGGCAACTCTGGTACCGGTCCCGCGGGTTCTTGGCCATCATCATCTCGATGACCTCGGAGATCCCGGCGGAGAGTTTCGGGTTGACGTGGTCCGGTGGGACCAGTTCGGCCTTGAGGTGTTTGTGCATCACCGCCGACGGGCTCTTGCCGTCGAACGGGACGTTCCCGGTCACCATGTGGTACAGCGTGGCGCCCAGCGAGTAGATGTCCGCCGGCGGGCCGATGTCCTTCTCGCCGCGGATCTGCTCGGGGGAGATGTAGTATGGCGTGCCGAAGGCCTTGCCGGCCTCCGCCTCCGCCGCCTCCTTGTCGCTGATCGCCCGCGCCAGGCCCATGTCCGCGAGTTTGGCCACCCCCTCCCGCGTGATCATGATGTTCTTGGGCTTGACGTCGCGGTGGATCAGGCCGCGGGCGTGGGCGTGCTCCAGGGCCTCGGCGATCTGGATCACGATGTCGATCGCGTCGGCCTCGCTGTACCGCTTGTGCTTGACGATGTCGTCGTAAACGGTGCGGCCGTCCACGTACTCCATCACGAAGTAGTGGTATTCGCCGGTGTTCCCGACGTCGTAGGCCTGCACGATGTTGGGGTGGTTCAGCAGCGCCGCCGCCTTCCCCTCGGCGTAGAACCGCTCGATGAACTGCGGGTTGGCGCTGAACTTCCGCGGCAGGACCTTGATGGCCACCAGCCGGTCCAGGCTGAGTTGCCGCGCCTTGTACACCGACGCCATCGCCCCCGCGCCCAGTTTCCCCAGCACCTTGTACCCGGGGATCTGCTGCCCGCTCCGCTCGGCCTCGACCTGGGCCCGCAGCCGCTCGAGCTGGCGCTTGGTGATGTACTCGTTGCTGACCAGCAGTTCCGCGAGCGACTTCTGGTTGTTCTCCGCCGCCAGGGACCGCGCCTGCTCGATGCACTGCTGGACCTCTTCCGAGGTCGCCAGGCCCTGGTCCACGACGAACTTGCCGATGATCGTGTCGATGTTGGTGCTGCTCTTGGAGCGCACCCGCCCGCCTCCGCTCCCAGTGCCGCCAGAGCCTTCCGACGGCCCCTCGGCGCCCACCTCGCGGTCGGCGTCGCCGACGCCCGCCTGCTCCATCGGGGAGGTTTCGGTCAAGTCCGGTCTGTTGGGCACCCGGCTCATCGAGGGTCCCCCCCCGCGCTCGTCTTGCTGCCTGCCACGGCCGCCGCGCTCACGGATAACCCGCGACTCGAGGCCGCCTTACCCGAACGGAGCGGCAACGTAGAGCCGCCCGTGGCTCCAGTCAACCCTTTCCACAAGTAAAGCACTGATACAAAGCGTACGCCCCGCCGCCGTAGCGGGTTCCCCTCCCCCGCCCCCCGTCCCCGGCCGGGCGGGGGACGGGGGTGGCGGTCGCACGCCGTTACCGGGACCTCACCGCTGCACCGGGCAGCACGATGTCGGGTCGAAGGCGTTGTACCGGTCGAGCATCCGTTGGAACTCGGGCGTGAAGACCTCGATCATCGCGGCCTTGCAGTCCGTCGCCGTCCGGAAGCCCGCATCCTCGTAGCAGCACACGCAGTTGCAGTACGCGTCCGACCATGCCTCGTGGACGTCCATCAGGTCGTTGCGCCAGCGTTCGAACCACTCCATGATGCAGTACGCCGCGGCCGTAGAGCCGGCGCAGTTGGGAGTTGGCGGCTGGCGGAGCCTCCAGAGTTGGTGCTCGAGGGGGTGGTACTCGGCGATGCAGTAGTCGATGGGCTGCTGAGCGGGCGGGATCTCCAGTTCGAAGACCCCCGTTTCTTCGAACCGCTGGATGGCCCCGTGGATGGCCTTGCTGGCGATAACCGCCTGCGGGAGCGGGTACGGGTCCGCCGGCCAGGTTCCGATCGCCGCCACACCCGTTCCTGCGCCTAAACCCGCCAGCGCGATGCTCAGAGTCCCGATCATGGCTGCCCCTCCAATGCTCCCGCGGCCCAATGGCCCCGGCTTTTTCCGGCCCCTCTTTGGGGAAGATGCAATTCGGCGCTCGAAAGAACATCACGCCCGCTACAAGGGGGAGCAGGAACCCCCAGCCCCACCCGGCACAGGCCGTTTCTTTTGCCGCAGGGGGGGCGACCATGTGTACTAATACCGAACAAAGGGGCCGACTCGACACGGCCGGGGTTTTCGTGCATACTTGGAATGCGGCCGTTCGGTCGCTTCCTTCTTGACCGCACCCCCGTCTGGGGTGTTCTCGTGCGAAGGAACCAATCAGGTCTGGTGCCCGCCGCGGCGGGGGCCGATGTACGCGCGGGTCGTCGCGCGACAACGGAGCGCAGTCATGCGTAGAACACGGAGCGCGTTCACGCTCATCGAACTTCTGGTCGTCATCTCCATCATCTCGCTGCTCCTGTCGATACTTCTGCCCGGTCTGGCCAAGGCCCGTGTGGCGGCAAAGAAGACCGCGTCGCTCAACAACCTCAGACAGATCAACATCGGGGCACGCCAGTATCAAGACGACAACCGCGGCTATATGCCGATTACTCCGGCGTACCCTGGGCGGACCGCCAACGCGGATCCCAACTCTTTCCCAGGGTGGTGCACCTGGAGCTTCGGCGGCAAGAACTGTGACGGGCAGCGGTGGGGCAACACGCAGTTTGATATTGAGGCCGCCGACCGGCCGCTCAATCCGTACGTCTACCCGGATATGGTCTGGGATCCGCCCTCGCCTACAACACCGCTGGCGCCCAATGATCCGGCACGCAAGATCCAGGAAGCCCCTGTCTTCAGGGATCCCAGCGACAAGTTCACCAACCAGGGGCCCCAGTGGCCGGCTGAGGGCAAGATCTCCAGCTACGACGATGTCGGCACGAGTTACCACTGGAGCTATTGGTGGTACTACAACCCGCCGCCGGGTGTCCCGGTGGGCGTCCAGTCGTGGAGGTACGGCCTGAGGCAGATGGCGATCGGCGACACCTTCCAGTCATCGCGTTACGTCTGGGTCTATGACGAAACCGCCGACATCATCGTCAACGACGATCCCCGCATCCCGGAGAACGTCATCAATGGCTACGGCGAGATCAACAGGGCGGTGGCCGGTTTCCTGGACGGCCACGCGGCATACATCAATTTCAAGCGGCGGTCGCTGACCGGCCCCGACTACACGCTCCTGTTCATGACCCAACGCCGCTAGGATCACAGCATGGACTCAAAGCGGAAGAACGCGATCCTGCTCGCCGTTGCGTGCGTTCTGCTTCTTGCTGCGGGACTTTCCCTTTACCTGCAGCTCGGCTCCAACGTGCCGGATACCCCCGCGCCGTCGGAGCCCGCTGAGGCTGCGGTTGCAGAGTCCGGCGACGATATCGCGATGGACGACGAAGAAGAAGACCTTGACTGGGAGGAGCAGCGGCCGGTGCGCCGGACCGGGGGCTATGCGTTCCCGCCAGGGTACGATGGGCCGCTCGAAGGCACGGAAACCAACCCGCCCGAACCGCAGTAATCGCGGAAGCCCCGCTCGCGCGGCTTATTCCTGGAGGTTACACTTACGCGCCCGGCCTCAAGCCGGGCGCGTTTCTTTTCCCTCGGCAAGGAGACCAGCCATGCCCGCCGCCAACGGTGATCATCCGAAGGTCGCCCTCGTCCTCTCCGGCTGCGGCGGCTTCGACGGGTCGGAGATTCACGAGGCCGTCAGTTGCCTCATCCACCTCTCCCG
>CALAFV010000079.1 GCA_937891445.1 uncultured Phycisphaerales bacterium
GCGTCGGGACGGCGTGGGCGCCGGGGCTGGCGACGCTGACGGCGGTGGCGCCGAGCGTGTTCGTGGCGGTGATCATGTGCATCGCGTACGACCAGCGGATCGCGCTGGCGCTGGCGGGACTGCACGCGCTGCTGGTGTGCACGGCGCTGAACCAGCCGCTGGGGATCTTCGCGCTGTCGATCACGGGGATCGGGACGGCGGTGTGGCTGCTGCGCGAGGTGCGCGACCGCGGATCGCTGATGCGGATGAGCGGCGGAGTCACGGCGGCGCTGGCGATCGGGACGGTCGTGGTAGCGCTGATCGACCGGCCGACCAACGCGCTGGCGGTGTGGCAACTGCTGCGCGACGCGGCGTGGGCGGGGGCCGGCGGGCTGCTGGTGGGGATGGTGACGGTGTTCATCCTGCCGACGGTGGAGAAGGCCTTCGGCGTGGTGACGAGCATGACGCTGATCGAACTGCGGGACCCGAAGCACCCGCTTCTGAGGCAGTTGCAGCAGCGCGCGCCGGGGACGTACAACCACTCGCTGAACGTGGCGAACCTGGCGGAGGCGGGGGCGGAGTCGATCGGCGCCAACGGGCTGCTGACGTACGTGGGGGCGCTGTACCACGACGTGGGGAAACTGAACAAACCGGACTACTTCGTGGAGAACCAGGTCCCGGGGGTCAACAAGCACGACCGGCTGAGCCCGGCGATGAGCCTGCTGGTGATCGTGGGGCACGTCAAAGACGGGGTGGAACTGGCGCGGGAGTTCAACTTGCCGACGGCGGTGCACCACTTCATCGAGGCGCACCACGGGACGACGCTGGTGGAGTACTTCTACCGCCGGGCCAAGAAACTCGCGGCCGCGGCGGCGGCGGGCGGCGGCAACGGCTCCGGGAACGGCGCCGGCACGGGGAGCGGAGAGCCGGCCGCGGCGCCGCCGGCCCCGCCGGAGGAGATCGAGTACCGCTACCCGGGGCCCAAGCCGCGGACGAAGGAAGTCGCGATCGTGATGCTGTGCGACGCGGTGGAGTCGGCGGCGCGGTCGATGCAGTCGCCGACGCCGTCGCGGATCGAGGCGGTGGTGCGGGCGCTGGCGCAGAAGCGGCTGATGGACGGGCAGTTCGACGAGTGCGACCTGACGCTGCGGGAACTCAACACCGTGGTGGAGGCGGTAAGCAAGACGCTGGCGAGCATCTACCACGGCCGCGTGGCATACCCGGAGGGGGAGGGGCCCAAGACGGCGACGGTGCGGCTGGAGGAGGCGGACTTCGCGCCGCGGACGGCGGCGGGGGATGGGCCGCCTCCGAGCGCCGGCGCTCCTGCGCCGGGGACGGCGGCGGTGGGAACGGGGGTGCGGGTCGGGGGGTGAGGGAGTGGCGACCCGTTTGGCAATAGTTGGCAAAGCGCCTACTCGCGAAGTAGGATCGGGGTGGAGGTGGTCAGGGCAGCGCGCAAGCCGACAACGATGAACATCTTGCTCCCGGCCTCGATGCGGAAGTATGTCCAGCAACGACTGGAGCGCGGGGGGTTTGGAAACGCGAGCGAGTACGTGCGGCACCTGATCCGGGAGGATCAGAAGCGGGAGGCTCAGGAACGGATCGAGGCAGCCCTTCTAGAGGGATTGAACTCGGGACCACCGATCCCGGTGGACGAGAAGTTCTGGGCGGAGCGGCGGGCAAAGCTCGAGAAGCTTGCGAAACGAGCGCGACGCGCCAAGGCTGGCTGACGTGGATCTTGATATCCGGCCGGAGGCGGTCGCGGACATCGACGCGCACGTGGCGTTCATCTTTGCGGACAGTGAGGCGGCGGCGCGTCGCTTTCTGCAGGCCGTTCACGCGACGTTCGCCCGGCTGATGGAGCATCCGCTGATCGGCCGACCCTGGCCCGCACAGCGCCGGCGGCTCGCGCGGCTCAGGAGCGTGCAGGTTTCCGGTTTCAGGAACTACTTGGTGTTCTACGAGGCAAGCCCGGACCGCATCACGATCGTCCGTGTGCTCCATGGCGCGATGGACCTGCCGGCCGCTCTCGGAAAGGACTGATCAGCCGGACACCTGGTGCACAGCCGCCGCTGACCGTGTTCGCGGAGCAGGGCGGGCGGCACTGTTCATTGCGCCTGGAGGGCGCTTGGGGCGAAGGATGGGAGCGTCGCCTCCGAGCCGCTCGCTGACGCTCGCGGTTCGGGGACGCAGTCGGCGTCGGGGGTGTAGAACTCGTCGAGGACGGCGCGCCAGTCGGCGATGGAGGCCACGGCGATCATGCGCTGGCGGACTTCCTCGGCGCGGGGGTGATGGGCGGCGAAGCGGATGCCGAACTTGCGCATCATCCTGCCGGCGAGGTGTTCGCCGTTGAGGGAGGCGCTGATCGTGAAGTGGTCCTCGAGGACCCGGCGCTGCTCGGCGATCGTCGGGGGAAGAGGGGGCTGGCCGGCGAGCATCTGGCGGGCCTGGCGGAAGATCCAGGGGTTGCCGATGCAGCCGCGGGCGACGCTGACGGCGTGGACGCCGGTGTAGGCGAGCATGCGGAAGATGTCGGCGGCGGTCCAGATGTCGCCGGACCCGAAAATGAGTTTGTCGGGGTGGCGGGCGGTGAGGTCCTTCAGGAAGGGCCAGCGGCTGGGGCCGATGTACTTCTGCTCGACGGTGCGGGCGTGGACGGTCGTCCAGGCGTAGCCCAGTTCGTAGGCGGCGTTGAAGATGATCTCGAAGTTGCGCGCCATCTCGGGCGTGTCGTCGTAGGCGCGGCGGAGTTTGACGGTGCAGGGGATCTCGGGCGGGACGGCGGCGCGGACGGCGCGGAGGATCTCGATCGCGCCGTGGGGCTCGGCGAGCCAGTGGCCGCCGCGGGCCTTGGACTTGATCTTCTTGACGGGGCAGGCGAGGTTGACGTCG
>CALAFV010000080.1 GCA_937891445.1 uncultured Phycisphaerales bacterium
TCGCCAAGCGCCTGAACCTCTCCCACGAGGACTTCCTCGCCCGCTACACGCACAGGACCAGCGAGGCCCGCTCCCTCATCGAGCGCGAGGTCACCCTCCCCGGCCGCGGCGCCGTCCGCGACTGCATCTTCCTCGACCGCACCACCATCCCCGGTAAGGCCGTCTGCGGCGTCTACGAGGACCGCCCCGCCCAGTGCCGCACGTGGCCCTTCTGGCCAAGCGTCGTCAAGTCGCAAGCCACGTGGAAGCGTGCCAAGCGCACCTGCCCCGGCATCGACAGGGGCACCTTCTACCGCGTCGAGCAGATCCGCATCATCCGCGACTCTTTCGATATTTGAACCCCGCGCGTGGCACGGGCTTTCAGCCCGTGTCTCATTGCCCCTCCGATCCGTGCCCCCTCCCCGTCCCATCGCCGAGCACGATGATGCTGCCCTCGTCGCAGCCTGGCGCGCCGCGGCTGCCGACCCGGCCGTCGCCGCCGACCTTGACGCGCTCTACGCCGACGTGGCCGCGGAGATCCGCGCCCGCGGACCCGTCTGCTGGGCTTCGGGACGCTGCTGCAACTTCGTCTCCGCCGGCCACCTGCTCTACGCCACCGGTCTCGAAACCGCCCACACCCTCCGCCAACTCAACCCCGACGCCCACCCGCCCCTTACCCCGCTGACCATCGCCGACGCTCGCGCCCGCGGCGGATGCCCGTTCCAGTCCGCCAACCTCTGCGGCATCCACCCCATCCGCCCCCTCGGCTGCCGCATCTATTTCTGCGACCGCTCCGCGCAGGACTGGCAGCAGGACCTCTACGAGCGCGCCCTGGCCCGCCTCCGCGCCATCCACGACGATCGCGGCATCCCTTACCGCTACGCGGAGTGGCGCACCCTGCTCGACCTCTTCGCCGCCCACCCCTGACGCCCGTCAGCGCCGCGTTCGCCTTTCACGCCGCGGCTGTGCGCTGCCCCTCGCACAGACCTGCCGGTTTCCCGTACACTGGCCCTTCCCCCTTCTCCCCGCCCACGGAGCACCCTATGGCCCCGACGCGCACGGAGTTCGAGTTCTCCTTCGGCCCGCGCTCCCAGTCCACATCTGCCCCCGCACCCATCGACCCCGGCGCCCCCTTCCGCATCCTCGTCATCGGCGACTTCTCCGGCCGCGCCAGCCGCGGCGTGCTCGAGCCCGACCTTGCGCAGCGCCCCATCCTCCGCGCGGACATCGACACGCTCGACACCCTTTTCACCGCCCTCGGCGCCGCGGTGCGCATCGCGACCCCCGCCGCGCCGGCGCCGCTCGAGATCCCCCTCACCTGCTTCGACGACCTCCACCCCGATGCGCTGCTCCGCAACGTCCCGGAACTCGCCACGCTCCTGAGCCTCCGCCGACGCCTCGCCGATCCCGCCACCGCCGCCGAGGCGAGCGCCGAAGCCCGCGCCCTGCTCGGCCTCCCGCCCGTCGCAGCCTCCAGCGGCGGTTCCACCCCCGCTCCCGACGCGCCGCAGCAGGCCGCCGAGGCGTCGGCCCCATCGCTGCTCGAGTCCCTTCTCGGCGGCCGCCCCACCGGCCCCGCGACGGCGCAGCCGGCGCAACAGGCCCCCACAGCCAATCCCATCGCGGATCTCGTCCGCCGCCTCGCGACCGCCGCCTCGCAGGGTCACACGCCCGCCGCGGCTGACCCGCACGCCACGACGATCCTCAACGGTCTCTCCGACCTCCTCGCCTCGCACCTGCGCACGCTCCTGCACAACCCCGCCTTCCAGCGCACCGAGGCCTCCTGGCGGGCCCTGCACTTCCTCATCACGTCCATCGACACCGACGAGACGCTCACCGTCTACATCCTCGACGCCTCCAAGGCCGAGATCGTCGCGGACATGCTCGCGGCACACCGCGCGGGCTCGCCCGCATCCTCCTCGCTTGCGAAGGTCATCGCCGACCGCGCCGCGGTCCCGGGCGCCGACCCCTGGTCGCTGATCATCGCCGACCTCACGCTCGACTTCACGACTCCGGACAGATCGGAAGAGC
>CALAFV010000081.1 GCA_937891445.1 uncultured Phycisphaerales bacterium
GAGGATTCCCGGTAACGGCAGCAGGACGGTGGGGAACAGGGGCCTGGCCGCCGTGCTCGGCGCGGCAGCGCTCGCGGGCGCGGTGCTGGTGGCCGGCGGGTGCGAGGCCGACTCGTACCTCGACCCCAGCGTCATTGGCCGCTGGGAGCACACGCCGACGATCGTCCCCATCCTCGAGCGCATCGGCTCCATCGAACGGGAGGACGAGGACTACGTCGAGGTAACCGACGTCACCCCGGAGGACCTGATCCCGCTGCCGACGGAGTTTATCCTCGGGCCAGGCGACACCCTTGAGATCCTCATCCGCGACTATTTCCGCACGGGCGTTGAGGAACGCTTTCCCCGGGTCATTGACAAGCGCGGCTTCGTTGATATCCCGCGTCTGCCGCCAGTGCGCCTCGCTGGACTCACGCCGACTCAGGCTCGCGATGTCATCAGGCAGGCGATCGTCGATGCGCAGATTCTGACCGAAGAGGCAGTCGTGACGGTCATCCCGGCCTCGATCCGGCAGAACACCTTCAGCATCTTCGGCGCGGTCGTGCAGCCGGGGTCGTACTTCATCCCCAACGCCGACTACCGCCTGCTGGAGGCCCTCACGGCGGCCGGCGGCTTCAGCGAGACGGTGCCGGAGATCTACATCATCCGGCAGGTCTCCCTGACGGACACCACCGGCGGGCTGCCGCCCCCCCCGACGCCCTCCCCCCAGCCGGGCTCGCGCCGGGGCGAGCAGCGGCCCGAGGAGTTGATCGACCTGATCGATGAACTCTCGCAGCCTCAGGGGCAGCAGAGCCCATCACCCGGCATGGTCGGCTCCAGCGCGTCCAACAGGCCGGCCCGCCGCCAGCCGGCGAATCCCCCGGTGGACCTCCCCGATACGACCAGCCAGGGACCTGCGACACAGGCGGCCCCGACGACTCCCCCCGCCTCGCGTCCCGGCTTCAACTGGGTGTTCCTCAACGGCCAGTGGGTGCGGGTGCAGACGCCCACCCAGCCCGTGGGGGTCGAGACCGGGGTCAGTGAGGTCACGGCCGAGGACCTGGGGACCCAGCGGGTCATCCGCGTCCCGACGGCCCAACTGATCTCCGGCGCCCGCAAGTACAACATCGTGATCCGGCCGGGGGACATCATCCGCGTGCCGATGGTCGGGACGGGGTACGTGTACGTGGGCGGCTTCATCTCCCGGCCGGGGAGCTACAACATGCCCCCGTCCGGCAAGATCACCCTGCTGCGCCTGATCGATTCGGCGGGGGGCCTGAGCACGCTCGCCATCCCGGAGCGTGTGGACCTCACCCGGATGGTGGGACCGGCGTCGCAGGCGATGATCCGCCTCAACCTCCGCGCCATCGCCGAGGGCACCCAGCCCGACGTCTACCTCAAGCCCGACGACCGGATCACGATCGGGACCAACTTCTGGGCCTACCCGCTGGCGGTCATCCGCGGCGGCTTCCGGACCTCCTACGGGTTCGGGTTCCTGTTGGATCGGAACTTCGGGAACGACGTCTTCGGGGCTCCCCCCGGAGAACGGTTCTAGCCGAGGCCCTGAGGAACCGAATAGGCGGAAGTACAGCGGCGGCGTGGCCGTCTGCGCTGCGGGTACGCCCGCGTCTGTGCGCATCGCCTGACCGTCCCCCGAACCGGCCGATCGGGCGGTCGTAGTAGGCCCGGAGCCAGCGGAGCGAGGGCGGGGTGGGGAAGGAGAAGGTTGTCCGTGTCCGCCGCCCCCCCGCAGACCGCCGCACCCGCCGCTCCGGATGCAACCGCGCGCGAGGGGGCTGCGGGCGCCCCACTGCTGATGCAGCCCCCGGCGGGAGCCGGCGGGAAGGCGGGGTGGCCGCGGCCGACGGCGCCGGTGCTGGTTGCCGGCGGGCTGGTGGCGCTGGCGTTCGTCAGCCTCTTCCACCGCTGGCTGTACGTCCAGCACTTCCAGTGCGTCCACGCCCCGGCCGACTGGGGGCATGCGTATTTCGTGCCCCTGATCAGCGCCTACATCGCGTGGCAGCACCGCGACGCCCTGCTGCGGGCTCGTCCGATGGTCTTCTGGCCCGGGCTGGCGCCGCTGGTGCTCGGGATCACCGCGTACGCGTTCTTCGCGGTGGGGTTCACGAACCACATGGCGCAGGGGTGGAGCATGATCCTGGCGCTGTACGGGGTGCTCCTGCTGCTGCTGGGCCCGGCGGTGATGCGCTACCTGACGCTCCCGGTCGCGTACCTCGTGTTCGGGGTGACGATCTCCGAGCGGATCATGCAGGACGTGACGTCGCACCTCCAGTTGATCGCGTCCCACGGGTCGTACGTGCTGCTGAGCCTCATGGGGATCACGACCGACATCTCCGGCGTCACGCTCACGGTCTTCGACTCGAAGGGCACGCCGCTGCCGCTGAACGTGGCCGAGGCGTGCTCGGGGATGCGGCAGTTGATCGCCTTCATGGCCCTGGGCGCGGCGGTGGCGCTGGTGGCCTGCCCGTACTGGTGGCAGCGCGTCTCGCTGATCATGCTGGCGCCGCCGGTGGCGATCCTCATCAACATCGTGCGCGTGGCCGCCCTGGGCGTGCTGTCGCTGCTTGATCCGAACTGGGCCTCCGGCGAGGCGCACACGTTCGTGGGGACGCTGCTGCTGGTGCCGGCGTTCCTGGTGTACATGGGCCTGGTGTGGGCCCTGAAGCGGATCGTGCGCGAGCCCGCTCCGGCGGCCGCGCCTGCGGGGGCCGGCGCGTGAATCCCTCCTGGCGCATCCTGCGAAGCCCCGCGCTGCTGACGGCCGTCGTGCTGCTGACGGGCGCCGGCTTCGGGCTCCGCGCGGTGGTCGCCGCGCGGCAGTGGTACCTCACCAAGTTGCCGATCCACGCCGAGGGAGGGCGGGCGGTGCAGGCCACCCCCGCCGAGACCGAGCACTGGGTCCGCGTCGGCACCGACCGGCAGGAATCGGACGCCATGATCGAGGAGTTGGGCACCACCAACTACCTCAACCGCCTGTATGTCTCTCTCAAGCCGATCCCCGGCGTGGGTGACGGGCAGTCGCCGGTGGTGGTGGACCTGCACATGGCGTACTACACGGGCCTGATCGACACGGTCCCGCACGTGCCCGAGCGCTGCATGACCGGCGGCGGGTGGGAGATCACCGGGTCCAGCACGATCGTGCCGATCCCGCTGGACCGCTCCGGATGGATCCCCGACACCTCCGTGCCGGAGAACCTGCGCGGGCGGGTGATGACCGCCCGCCTGCCGAGCGACCCACGGTACACCGACGCCCCCGGGACGCGGGTCCGGCTCCCGCTGGACCCGGAGTCGCTGTCGATCCGCGTGACGCGCTTCCAGAACCCGCGGACGGGCGAGTCGATGTACGCGGGGTACTTCTTCATCGCCAACGGCGGCACGGTCGCCAGCGCCGAGGGCGTTCGTTTGCTGGCGTTCGATCTGCGCGACGACTACGCGTACTACCTCAAGGTCCAGTTCAGTTCGGCTCAGGCCCGCAGCGCCCAGGACCTGGCCGCCATGGCGGGGGCGCTGCTGGACGACCTGCTCCCGGAGATCATGCGCTGCGTCCCGGACTGGGTGAAGGTTCAGACGGGCGAGTACCCGCCCGATAATCCGCGACGGCGCCGGGCCGAAGCGGCCGCGGCCAAGTAAAGACACGCACCGGCCGCGCGGGCGCCCGACGGGCGCGTGCGCGGCCGCCAGGGATTCCTTCCAATGACCTCTCGCGTCAACGTCAAGTTCGTGGTGATCCTCGGCGCCGTGCTGCTGGCGCTGTGCGCCGGCGTCGCGGTCGTCGGGATCACCATGCTCCGCAAGAGCCCCGAGCAGTTGGCCCGGCTCGGCGACGAGAAGGCCGCCGCCGGCAACTGGAGAGAGGCCGCGGAGATGTACTCCCGCGCGGTCAACAAGGACCCGAACGACCCTCGCTGGCTCCGGCTGTGGATCGGCGCGATGGAGCGCATCACGCCGGAGACCACGCAGGAGTATCAGGACCTGTACTTCCGTCACTACATGGCCGCGCGGCGCACGCTCGTCGACGCCGAAAAGGGGGACCCCAAGCCCGCGGAGGATTTGCTGGAGGAGATCTACCGGCGAATCTCCCGGCACACACCCACTCTCCGCGCGTGGGAAGACCTGCAGGCGCTCACTGAGGAACTGCTCCGGCCCTATGCGGGCAGCGACAAGGGCGTGGGCATCGCCCGGTACCGCGGCCTGGCCCGCGTCGGCATCGCCGGCACGGGGGCCGAACTGCCGCGCGAGAGCCTTGAGCAGACGATCGCCGACCTGGACGCGGCGCTGGCCCGCAACCCTGCGGACAGCACGGCAGCGCTGGCGCTGGCCGAGTTGCACCGGATGGAGTCGGCGCGGCGGCGCCAGATCCGCGACTACGAGCGAGCCGACGAGGCCGCCGAGCGCAGCCGCGCGGTGCTCATGCGGCTGCTGGAAGCGGATCCCGGCAACGTGCGGGCCCGTCTCGAGGTGATGCGCATGGCCATGGCCTACACGATGCTCCGCGCATCGGGGCGGCCGATGACCTTCGCGGACCTCGTCGCGGCCCACAAGGACGAGGTTGAGAGCGTCGTTTCGGCGGCGCGCAACGCGGCCCCGGGCACGACCGCCGTGCCCACCCTGGCGGCCGTGGCGGCGCTGATGCGGTCGATCCCCGAGTACGGCCCTGGGGCGGCGCTGTCGCTGATCGAGCGGGAACTGGAGCATGCGCCCGACAGCGCGCCGCTCATGCTGCTGCGAGCGGACGAACTGCAGACAGCGGGCCGCACCGACGAGGCGCTCGAGCAACTTCAGCGCATCGTCAACCTCCCGGACCGGCCGCTGAGCCTCGACGGGCTGGTGCTGCTGGACCTGCGGAACCGGGCGGCCGCGCTGCAGGTGGACTTCGCACTCTCCCGCTGGCGTCAGGACATGACCGCCAGCGAGAAAGAAGCGGTGATGGCCGAGGCGCGTCGCTACCGCGACGCCCTCGCGGCGCGGATCGGCGCCGAGCGGCCCGAACTGATGTTCATCGACGGCAAACTCCGCTACGCGGCGGGCGACCTTGACGGCGCTCGCACGCTGCTGAGCCGCTACAACGAGGTGCGCGGCGAAGCCGACCCCGCGGCGCTGCGCCTGCTCGGCGAGATCATGGCCCGCCAGGGCAACGCCGGGGCGGCGGAGCGCTACCTGAAGCAGGCTCTCAGCCTCCGTGCCGGCGACGTGCGTGTACTGCTGACGCTGGCGAGCGTGCAGGTGACGCTGCGGGACTACGCGGGCGCCGCCGCCACCCTGCGGCAGGTCCTTGAGATCGAGCCGGGGAACCAGACCGCCGCCGAGAACCTGGAGACCGTCGCGCAACTCGAGAAGGGCGAGCAGGCCGACGACCCCGTGCTCCGTCTGCTGCAGGACCTGGAGCGGATTACCTCCGGCGTGAATCCCGACTACCCCGCCGCCATCGCGGCGCTTCGCGCCGGCATCGCGGAGCACGGCCAGGATCCGCGCCTGACGCGGCCGCTGGTGCAGTTGCTGATGATGACCGACCAGAACGAAGCGGCGCGGGAGACGCTGAGCCAGGCCCTGGCCGCGCACCCGAACCATCCGCAACTGAACCGCCTCAAAGAAATGCTGGAGGCCGGCAGCGCCGCGGACTACATGATCCAGGAGATCAACGAGTCCACGGCGACGGACTTCGCCAAGCACATGAGCCGCTATGAGGTCTACTCGCGCACGGGCCAAGCCGAGAAGGCGGCGGCCGAACTCAATGCCGCGCGAGCCCTGGACCCCAACTCGCCGCGCATCCTCGATATCGACTTCGTCACCGCGCTGGCCGCCGGCAACATCGATGAGGCCAAGCGGCTGGCCGACCGCGCCGCGGCCTCCAACGCGGACAACGTCAGCGGCCTGACCTACCGCGCCCGTGTTGCCCTGGTGGAGAACCGGATGGCGGACGCGGCGTCGTTCCTCCAGCAGGCCGCGGAGGCGGACCCGCTGAACCCGGGGATCTGGCGCTCGCTGGGCGACACGCGGCTGGCGATGCAGCAGTTCGAGCGTGCATCGGCCGCGTATGACAAAGCGCTGTCGATCCGCCCGCGCGACCCGGGTGCGACCAAGGGGCTGATCCGCTCCCTGTTCGGACAGGGCCGGACGGCGGAAGCGCTCGCCGCCGCGCGGCGCGCGGCCGTCGACGCGTCGCACGACCCGGAGTTCGTCGAACTCTGGATCGCGCTGGAGTCGTCGACCGCCGGGGGTGACCGGGCCAAGGCGCTGGACCTGCGCCGGCAGCTTGTGGAGCGCAACCCGCAGGATCGGCGGGGGCGCGTGAGCCTCGCCCAACTCCTGATCGCGTCGCGGCAGTTCGACGAGGCGCGGACGATCATCGACTCGCTGCGCGCCGAGAACGATGAGGTGGGGCTGGTCGAACTCGACGCCTCCTGGCACGCGGCCCGCGGCGACATGGCGGGCGCCACCAACGTCTTCGGCAAGTACATCGAGAGCATCCCGGCCGAGAAGCGGACCGAGACGCCGTACATCATGCTGTCCCGGATCCTGGCCAACGCCGGCTTCCCCGAGCAGGCGACTCGCGTGCTCGAGGAAGGCCGCAAGTACCAGGATCCCAAGGTCATGAACGCCGATCGGGAACTGGCCGACCTGGCGAACCGCTGGGGCCGGACCGAGGAGGCCTTCGAAATCGTGCGTCGCCTCCTGGACGCCGGGGTCACGGATGAGGGCGACCGGCTCCGTCGCGGCGCGATCGACTGCCTCATCCGCCTGGGACGCTATGACGAGGCGGAGGCGATGATCGCGGCGATGGGCCAGAAGGCCGACACCGACGCCGAGGTCATCCTCCTCCGCGCCGCGGCCGCGGCCGGCCGGGGCGACCGCACCCGCGCCCGCGACCTGTACGACCGTGCGATCCAGACCGATCGCGAGAACCCGCGGCTCTACTACGCCCGTGCTTCGTTCCTGGCGTCCGATCCGGTCCTGGCCGCCGACGCCGAGGCCGACCTCAAGCAGGTGATCCGGCTTCAGCCGGGTTCCGTCGACGCCCGGCAGGCCCTCGCGCAGTTGTACAACCAACTCGGCCGGCGCGACGAGGCGCTGGCGGCCCTCCGCGACGCCCTGACCGTCCGCCCCGACGACGACGGCCTGCGCCGCAGCGTCATCAACGCCCTGCTCTCCAGCGGGCGGACGGCCGAGGCCATCGACCTCTTCAACGAGGCCATCGCGCGCAACCCCGACTCGCTGACCTGGCTGCTGGCCAGCGCGGAGATCTACACGCTGGCCCGCACGCCCGACCGCGCCCTGCCGCATCTTGAAAAGGCGTGGAGCCTGGCCAAGCGGCCGGACGTGGCCGTCCCGTACATCACGGCCCTGTGCACCGCGCGTCCCCCCCGCACGGACGCGGCCTTCGCGGTTCTGGCCCATCCGGACCTGAAGACCGAGTCCAACGTGGACCTGCTGATGACCCGGGCCCTGGTGCGGCATGTTGCCGGCAACCAGCAGCGGGCCATGTTCGCCGACGTCGAAGCCGCCTACCGGCTGCTGGACCACGGCGACTCGGTCCGGGTCGGCAACTTCCTCGCCGCGCTCAACAGCCTCGCCCCGTCTCTGCCGGACCGGCTGCGGCTTCTGGAAGGCCTGCGGTCCGTGGCGCCGTTCACGAAATGGATGGCGTTCAACCACGCCCTGATCGTGTCGCAGTTGCCCGACCCGATCCCGGACGCCGTGCTGGAGACCGTTCGCTCCCTCGCGGACCAGAACGAGGACGCCCGGCTCGCGATGGCGGCGATGCAGTTGACCGCGCAGTTCGAGCGGAACGCCGGCCGGTATGAGGCGGCGGCCGCGGCTTTCCGGCGGCTGCTGGACATCAACCCCGAGGATCCGAACTCCAACAACAACTATGCGTACGTGGTTGGGTGCGACCTGGGACGCCCGGCGGAGGCCCTCCCGTACGCGGAGAAGGCCGTTCGGGCGGCTCCCGGCAGCGCGGTCGCGCTGCACACGTTGGGCGCGATCCAACTCGCTCTGGACCGCCTAGGGGACGCCGCGACGACCCTGGCCCGGGCCGAAGGCCTCGCGCAGCTCCCCTCCGAGAAGGCCCCGATCTACCTGAGCCTGGCGAAGCTGCGGCTGGCCCAGAAGGACACAAACGGGTGCGCCGAGTACCTGGACAAGCTGGAAAGGCTGCTGGACGCCCACCCGGACCAGCGACGCCAGCACGGCGAGGCCGCCCGCAACCTCCGCATGCAGATGGAGTCGAGATAACCTCCTCCCCCCCACGGGGATGAACCGATAACCGACGCCCCCGCCCGCGGCCCCCAAGACGCCGCCGCGGAGGACCGAAAAACAACGGACGCCGCACTCGCCGCTCGCGAGCCCAGGAAGCCCGATCATGACGACCATCACGCCGCAGCGACCCCCGCACAGCCCCAGCCCCGCCCCGCGCCCCGCAGCGGCGGGCGCCGGCGGCGGCGTGGCGCCGATCGACCCGATCAAGCTCATCAAGCAGTACACGCCGCTGCTGGTGATCTGCGTGTTCGTGGGCGCGGTGCTGGGCCTGGGCGCGCACCTTGTGCTCAAGCAGGTGGCGCCCCGGTATGAGTCGTACGTCCTCTACGAGGTCTTCCCGCCGAACCCCGACCCGACGGAACTCGACCAGAACGCGACGTACAACCAGGACGAACTCGAGCGCTTCATGAACACCCAGGTCCAGATCATGACCTCGGATGAAGTGCTCCAGAACACCGTGAAGGACCCCGCGGTCGAGAACCAGACCGAGTGGGCCAAGCAGTTCAAGCAGCAGGGGCAGTCCTACGTGCACGCCGCGGCCCGCGAGCTGCGCAAGCGCCTGTCGGCCAGAGCCCTGTCGAACACGAACATCATCCGCCTGTCGATGAGCGGCACCAGCGCCGTGGACGTCGCCACGATCGTCAACGCTACGAACCGCGCGTACTTCGAAGACATGAAGATGCGCGACAACATCTCGAGCGTGGACCAGCGCCAGGCGCTCCAGCGTCTCCTCGCCGACAAGCGCGACAGCATCCAGCGGATGCAGAGCCAGCGCGACAAGATCGTCGAGGGCGGCCTGGACGCCCTCCAGCAGGCGGCCACCTCGGCGTCGCTGGAGATCTTCGAACTGGCGAAGCAGATCGTCGAGGTCCGCGCCACGATCGCGGTGGTTGAAAGCCAGTTGAAGGACTTTGCGGATCGCCTCAAGGACGGCCGCGTCGTCGAGTACCCCGACCGGATCCGCGAGGCCGCCAGCAACGACCCGATCATCCGCGGCATCGACAACGAGATCACCGGCGCCCGCGCCATCGAGCGTCAACTCCTGCTGGCCGGCTACGGCGACAAGCATCCGGAAGTGAAGCTCGTCCGCCACACCATCGAGGCCAAGGTCCAGGAGCGCCAGGTCAAGCACGAGGCGACGATGCGGGCCCTCTTCGACGCGGAGGTGGACCGCCTCAGGTCCGCCCTGGGCGCCTACGAGGCTCAGGAGCGCGAGGTCAACCGGAAGATCGAGGAAGTCAGCGCCCGCCGGCGCGAGCTGCTCAAGAAGCAGCTTGAGGCCGAGGAACTGGGCGTCCAGATCGAGGTCGCACAGCGCGCCGCCGAGGAACTGGAAACCACCATCAAGACCATCGAGTCCCGGCGCGACCTGAAGGTCGCCAACCGCGTGCGCGTCCTGCGCCAGGGCCAGATCCCCGACCGCATGTCGTTCCCGCGGGCCGTCATCATGATCCCCGCCGGCGCCGTGCTGCTGCCGCTCCTGGTGGGCGGCCTGGTCCTGCTGCGAGAACTCTTCGACCAGCGCGTCCGGTCCACGTCCGACATCGCGATCATCCCGCGCCTGAAGGTGCTGGGCGTGGTCCCCGACGCCTCCGAGGACCCGACCCGACCCGCCAACGTCGCGACGGCCTTCCGCGACGCCCCGCTGGGAGCCGTCACCGAGAGTTTCCGGCAACTCCGGGCCCCACTGGCCAAGAAGATGGAGAACGCCGGGCACCGCACGCTTCTGGTCATCTCCGGGATGCCCGGGTCGGGCGCCACGAGCACCGTCTCCAACCTGGCGATGATCGCCGGGGCCAGCGACCAGCGCGTCCTGATCATCGACGCCAACCTCCGGCGGCCGGGCGTGCACAAGGTCTTCAACCTCGCGGAGGGCCCCGGCCTGGGCGACGTGCTGGCCGGCACGGCCACGCTCAAGGACGCCGTGCAGGCGACGAGCACCCCGAACGTCTCCGTTCTCGCCGCGGGCACGCCCGACAGCCGTCGCGCCCCGGAACGGCTCGCCACCGACGCGATGACCGCCCTGCTCCGCGAGGCCGCGGGGTCGTACGACCTGGTGCTGGTGGACACGTCGCCCGCGGTCGTCTCCGGCGATGCGATGAGCCTGGCCAACCGTTGCGACGCCAGCCTGCTGGTCATCCGCGCTCTCGCTGAGAAGCGCGGCCTGGTCGCCCGCCTGCAGAACCAGTTCGGCGACGCCCGCGCCGAACTGCTCGGGGTCGTCCTCAACGGCGCCCGCTCGTCCGCCGGTGGCTACCTCAAGCGCAACATCGCGGCCGCCCACACCTATCAGAAGACCAAAGCCTGATCCGTCGCGTCGGCGGCACGGGCATCCGCCCCGTGGCCGCCCCGCCCCGTTCCGGACTGCTTCGCGTGACATCCCCAGCAGACAACCAGCACCCGGCGCCCGGCCCCAAAGCCGAGCGTCGCGTGCTGGTCACGGGCGGGGCGGGCTTCATCGGCTCCCACCTGGTGGACCTGCTGCTGGAGCAGGGCTGCCGCGTCACGGTGATCGACGATCTCTCCACGGGCCGGCGCGAGAACCTCCCGGCGAGCCATGACCGGCTCCGGTTCATCGAGGCCGACCTGGCGGCGGCGCTCCCCGCCCTCGGACCCGAGGAGCGATTCGACGAGATCTATCACCTCGCCGCGGCAGTCGGGGTCCGCCTGATCATCGAGCAGCCGGTGCGCTCGATCGAAACCAACGTCATCACGACCGCAGCGGTGCTCTCCTTCGCGCTGGACCACGGCCCGCGTCCCGGCGCGCCGTGCCCGATCCTGATCGCGTCGAGTTCCGAGGTCTACGGCAAGTCGGCCAAGTGTCCGTTCTCGGAGGACGACGACGTCGTCTACGGCCCGACGACCAAGACCCGCTGGTCGTACGCCTGCTCCAAGGCGATCGACGAGTATCTCGCGCTGGCCCACCACCGCCAGCACGGCCTCCCGGCGGTCGTCGCCCGCTTCTTCAACACCGTCGGCCCGCGGCAGGTCGGGTCGTACGGGATGGTCCTCCCCAATTTCGTGTCCGCCGCGTTGTCCGGGCGAGACCTGCTGGTCTATGGCGACGGGCGCCAGACCCGTTGCTTCTGCGACGTCCGCGACGTCGTCCGCGCCCTGCCGGCGCTGCTGGCCGACCCGGCCCACGCCGGGCGTGTCTTCAACGTCGGGTCGGACTCGGTGATCAGCATCGGCGACCTGGCCGCGCTGGTGTGCCGCACGCTGGGCTCGCGCTCGCGCATCCGCACGGTGCCGTACGAGGAGGCCTACACCGCCGGGTTCGAGGACCTCCGCCAGCGCCAGCCGGACCTGGCTCGCATCCGCGCCGCGATCGGCTTCGTCCCGCGGATCCCGCTTGAGCAGACGATCCGAGACATCGCCGCGTACCTCGGCGCCGCTGCTGCGCCGGGCGCGACTCTCGCCACCGGGGGTGCGCGATGATCGGCGGCGGCCCGATTATCCCGACCCCGCTCGGCCCGGCCTCCGGGTCCGCGCCGGCCGGCATCCCCCCCGCCGAGATCGCCCGCCACGTCGAGGCGCTGCGGCGTCAACTCGACGACACGGCGGCGCGGCTCGCCGACCTCGAACGCCTCGCCAACCCCAGCGCGGCGGACGCCGGCGTGCTGTCGCGACTGGACATCTTCAACGGGTACGTCGGCATCTTCGTTGTAGCGTTCCTCGTGTCGCTGCTGGCGACGCCGCTGATGCGCCGGCTCGCGCTGGCCTTCGGCATCGTGGACCGCCCGACCGAGGCCCGCAAGGCCCACCGCACGCCCACGCCGTACCTGGGCGGCGTCGCCGTCTGGCTGGGCCTCATGGCCGCGATCTTCTTCTCCTATACCGCCGAGTGGCACGGCCTCATCACGCCGCACCCGACCACGAAGGAGGGAACCGGGCTGCTCCCCGGCGGCGTGCCGCTGTCGATCCTGCTGGGGATGACGGTGATCATGATCGTCGGGCTCATCGACGATTCTCAGAAGATCATCCCGCGGCTGAAGATCGCGGGCCAACTCGTGGCCGCCGCGGCGCTGGCGCTGGAGAACATCGGCGTCAAACTTGCACACCAGGTGCTGGCCCCCGTCGCCACCAGCCTGGGCTTCCAGTTGATCGACCTTGGCAACGGCCCGACCGTCGGCTTCCTGATTCCGGTCGCCGGCGGCCACATCTCCGTCGACATCGTGTACTGGACGGGGACCGCCCTCATCGCCATCTTCGTCCTGGGCGCGTGCAACGCCTCGAACCTGATCGACGGTCTCGACGGCCTGCTGAGCGGCACGACGGCCATCGCCAGCGCCGGCCTGCTGATCATCGCCCTGGGGCTGGCCGCGGTGGACGACGGGCCGCTGGACGGCCCGCGCATCGTGCTGTGCATGGCGCTGCTGGGCGCGTGCATGGGCTTCCTCCCCCACAACTTCAACCCCGCGAGCATCTTCCTCGGCGACGCCGGGTCGCTGCTGCTGGGCTACTGCACCATCGTCATCGTGATGAGCCTGGGCGACACCGGCAAGACGAGCCTCGTTCTGGCCGGCCTGATCATCTACGCCATCCCGATCATCGACGCCGCGCTGGCGATCGTCCGGCGCAAGGTCGCGGGCCGCAGCATCTCCGAGGCCGACGACCAGCACCTGCACCACATGCTCAAGCGGGCCCTGGGCGTGCGCGGGGCGGTACTGACCCTCTACCTCATCGCCGCGATCTTCGCGACCATCGGCGTGGCCCTCACGCTCGGCCGCGGACGCATCACGTACACCATCGCCCTGGTCTTCGCCGCCTTCATCGGCGTGACCGCCTTCAAGATCGCGCGGCACCGGCACCTGGAGCAGCAGGCCGCCGACGGTCAGGCCGTAGAGCAGGATCGACAGGATCGTGCCGGGAAAGCCGGGGTTGGTGCGCGACAGCGAGAACAGCCACGCCCCGACCACCGCGAAGGCCGGCTTCACGAACTCCGACGGCTGGATCGACAGGCCGGGAACGTGGATCCAGCGCC
>CALAFV010000082.1 GCA_937891445.1 uncultured Phycisphaerales bacterium
GTGCGACGCCGCAGACTGGCCAGTTGCAGCCGGCCGCCGCGGGCGACGCATCCGTCCCAGCCGCCGGCGACGCCGCCGCGCCGACTGACGCACCGGCCGCCCAACCCGTGCCGGCCTTCACCGGCCTGCGGGCGCGCCCGGTCGAGGGTGACCTGACGCCCGCCGCGCTGACGCCGATCGGAAGCCTGGACCCCGTCGGCGACGCCCGGATGCTCGTCGAGTTCAACCCCGTCGGCGCCGGCATCGAGGCGATCCGGCTCGCGGATCACTTCAAGACAGTGGACCGCAAGGAGCACGATGTCGTCCAGGAGACGATCCGCTACACGCCGCAGGTCGGCGCGCCGACGGTCGCGGTGTCGTCGATGGCCGCGCTGGCCGTGAGCATCAACGACCAGGTGGTGGACCTCGCCCCGCTGGAGGCTCGCATCTGGTCGCAGACCGGCCCGGGCGAGTTCTCGGCGACGATCGAGGACGACCAGGGGCGCGAGGTCGCCCGCGTCACGCGGCGGTACGAACTGGTGCCCGGCGCGTATCACCTCCGGCTGCACCAGCGGGTCGAAAACCTCACCGGCTCGCCGCTGCGCATCACGTGGTACCAGTACGGCCCGCTCAGCCTCGAGCGCGGCAGGCTCGGCTACGGCGGCGACCCGCGGCGGACCCGCTTCGGGTATCTCCGCAGTCCGGCGACCGATCCCGCGCAGCAGTACGTGCAGGCCGGTCGTTTCCTCCTGCCGCAGCCCACCGCCCGCGAGGTCCGCGCCCAGTGGATCGAGCAGACCCTCTGGCCGACGCGCACGACCCAGAACGACTCGCTCAGCCTCGTCTGGACCGCGATGACCAACCGGTACTTCGGCGTCGCGGTCTTCCCGCTGATCGATCCCGCGACGCAGCGCCCCGACAAGCGGCTGCACCCGGTCGCCGAGGTGCGGCGCTTCGCCGTGCAGCACGGGCTGGATGTCTCGGGCCGGCCCGACACCGCCGCGTTCCTGCGCCTGAGCAGTTCCGAGACGGTCGTCCCCGCCTCGGGCTCCGCGGACCTGTCGATGGGGATCTACGCCGGCCCGCTCTCCACGCGCGTGCTCCGCGATGATCCGGTGACCGCGGCCGTCGGGCTGGACCAACTGGTCGTGTACACCTTCGGCGGCCCCTGCGGCTTCTGCACGTTCCAGTCGCTGACCCACGGGCTGCTGTGGATGATGCGGCTGTGGCACGACTACATCGTGTTCGACTGGGGGCTGGCGATCATCATGCTGGTCGTGTGCGTCCGCACGATCCTGCACCCGGTGACGAAGTGGTCGCAGACGAGCATGTACCGCTTCGGCAAGCAGATGCAGGCGCTGGCGCCCAAGCAGAAGCGGATCCAGGAGCAGTACAAGGACGATCCCAAGCGCATGCGCGAGGAGATCGCGCGGCTCATGCGCGAGGAGAAGATCAACTACGCCGGCGCGCTGGGCTGCCTGCCCATGTTCCTCCAGACGCCGATCTGGATCGCCCTGTTCGCGATGCTCTACTTCGCGTTCGACCTGCGGCACGAGCCGGCGTTCTTCGGCGTCTTCCAGCGGATCACCGGCGGCGGGTGGCACTTCCTGGCGGACCTCGCCGAGCCCGACAACGCGATCCCCTTCGGCCGCTCGTTCTGGGTTCCGGCGATCAGCAGCCTCATGGGCCCCATCAGCGGGATCAACATCCTCCCGATCATCCTGGGCCTGGTCTTCTTCGTGCAGCAGAAGTATCTCACGCCGCCGACCACCGCGACGCTCACGCCCGAGCAGGAAACGCAGCAGAAGATCATGAAGGTCATGATCGTCGTGATGTTCCCGCTGTTCATGTACAACGCGCCCTCGGGCCTGGCGCTCTACTTCCTCACCAACTCCACGCTGGGCATCATCGAGTCCCGCCACATCCGCAAGCACGCGGAGAAGGTGGACGCCATCAAGGCCGCCCGCGCCAAGGTCAGCGGCCCCGGCCGCAAGAGTTTCATGGAGCGGCTCCAGGAGCAGATCGACGCGCGGCAGAAGATGCTCGAGCAGGCCCGGGCTCGCCGCGCCGGCGGTGGCGGCGGCGACAAGCGCGAGCGCGGCCGCGGGCGATAGGAGCACCGTGCGCGGCGGGGACACCATCGCGGCCGTGGCCACAGGCGGGGGTCGCAGCCGCCGCGCGATCATCCGCCTCAGCGGCCCGGGCCTTCCGGATCTGCTCGCCCACCTGCTCACCCCACCCGACCCGCCGCCAGGAGTCAGCGCAGCGCGACTGCGCCTCACGCCGGCGTTGGAACTGCCCCTGCTGGTCATGCGTTCCGCGGCCGGCCGCTCGTACACCGGCGAAGAGTCCGCCGAACTGATCGTCCCCGGCAACCCGCACCTGCTGGCGCGGATCATGGCGCTGCTGGTCTCGCACGAGGGCGTGCGCGAGGCCACCCCCGGCGAGTTCTCCGCCCGTGCGTTCCTCAGCGGACGCCTGACGCTCGCGCAGGCCGAGGGCGTGGCTGCGATGATCGCCGCGCGCACCGACGAGCAACTCGCCGCCGCCGCGCGGCTGATTTCCGGCGCCACCGGCGAGCGGTACAAGGCGTGGGCCGATGAGGCCGCCACGCTCCAGGCGCTGGTCGAGGCCGGCATCGACTTCACGGACCAGGAGGACGTCGTGCCGATTCCGCCCGCGGAACTGGCACGCCGGCTCGACGCCCTGACCGCCGAGATCACGGAAGCCCTCGGCTCAACCCGCGGCGCGGAGGCCCCTTCGCACCTTCCGATGGTCGTGCTCGCCGGCGAACCCAACGCCGGCAAGTCCACGCTCTTCAACGCGCTGCTCGGCCGCCGGCGCTCGGTCGTCTCCGATCAGCGCGGCACGACGCGCGACGTGATCGCCGAGCCCCTGGACCTCTCGCGCGACGTGCCGGGCGGGCCCACCATCATGCTCGCGGACCTCGCCGGCCTGGACGCCGACGCGGCCGGCATGATCGACGAGCAGGCCCAACGACGGGCCATCGACGCCATCGCGGCAGCCGACGTCGTGGTCCACTGCGACCCGACCGGCCGCTTCGCGCCGCTTCCGCCGCCGCGCGACGGCCGCGCCGATCGCACGGTGATCCGTGTGCGTACCAAAGCCGACCTCCCCACGGCCCCGGGGCCCGCGTCAGCGGAGGACTTGGCCGTGTGCGCCGTCGATGGGTACAACCTCGGCCCGCTACGCCGCGCGATCGCCGACGCGGCGTGGGGCGGGTCGGTCGCCGCCTCCGAGGCCGCGCTGCTGCCGCGCCACCGCCGGGCCCTGGCGCAGGCGGCGCATCACCTCGCCGAGGCCCGCGCGCTCGCGAGCGGGTCCACCGCGCATCCGGAACTCACAGCCGGCGCTCTGCGTGCCGCCCTCGACCACCTGGGCGAACTGACGGGCGAGGTCTCGCCGGACGATGTGATCGGCCGCATCTTCGCGACCTTCTGCGTGGGCAAATAGCCTCACGCGCCGTTATCGTCCGCCGCGCTTGAGTCCGATCCGGTCATCAGGAGCCACGCGACCAGCACCAGCGCGATCCCGAGGATCACCGGCCCGATGGCGCGGCTGATCGCGTCCGCCCCCGGCCGGTTGCCCAGCCACGTCACGAAGAGCCCCACCGGCAGCAGGATCACCAGCGCCACCGTCCACCCCCACGACCGTTCGGGAGTGATGCGCTCCGCCGGCGCGGCGTCCGGCGGCGGGGCGGCGGCCTCCGCTTCCGACCAGTCGATGTCGTCCGTCCCCTCGGCGCGGATCGCCTCCACCGCGGCCTTGGCCCGCTCCAGGTCGCGTTGGAGCACCATGACCTTCGCGACCCCCGGGGCCTCGGCGCGGAACCCGGTCGTCAGGGCCCCGACGACGCGGGCCTGGATCCCGCGCGCCTCGAGGGCCCGGGCCAGCGTCGCGGCCTGGAACTCGGTCGTGTGGGTCGAAAGCACGACGGGCTGGGAAGGATCGCTGGCCATCAGGGGATAGTACGGTCACGCCGTGACCCACCGGGGCAGATCGGCGCGAACCAACCGCCTGCCGGACCGATACAGGTCGTACCGTGCCTCCCACCGGGGGGCGTCGCCCCAAACCACCGCTCCAGCCGAGGTTCAGGACGCCGTGGAACCCGAAGACCGTCCAACACCGTTGCCCGATCCCACCGCCAACGGCACGCACACGCAGGCCGCCGCTCAGACCGAAGACGAGCACCTCGCCGCCATCCGGCGCGGCGAGGCCGTCCCGCTGGGCGAGCGCTGGGGCAAGAGCACCCCGTCGATCGAGGAAGGCAAGTTCCTCTCCGGCCCCAAGAAGCGCTCCAGCGAACTGCTGCGGACCATTCGAATCTTCACCGAGTTCGTCCGCGGCTTTCGGGCCCTGCACTTTGTGGGCCCGTGCGTGACGGTCTTCGGCTCGGCGCGGTTCAAGGAAGACCACCCGTACTACGTGCTGGCCCGCGAGGTTGCGGCTCGCGTCAGCCAACTGGGCTTCACCATCATGACCGGCGGCGGGCCGGGCATCATGGAGGCCGCCAACCGCGGCGCCCGCGATGTCGGCGGCGTCAGCGTCGGGTGCAACATCAAACTCCCCTTTGAGCAGCACCCCAACCCCTACCTCGACCGCTTCATCGAGTTCAACTACTTCTTCGTGCGCAAGGTGATGCTCGTCAAATACTCCTACGCCTTCGTCGTTCTCCCCGGCGGCTTCGGGACGATGGACGAACTTTTCGAAGCCGTCACGCTCGTGCAGACGGACAAGATCAAGGATTTCCCCATCATCCTCATGGGTCGCGACTACTGGGAGCCGCTCATCGCCTTCCTGCGCAACCGCATGATCCCGGAAGGGACGATCAGCCCCGAGGACATGGACATTCTCTTCGTGACCGACTCGCCCCAGGAAGCAATCGACCGCATCGCGGACGTGGCGCAACGCAACTTCGGCTTCATCTGGAAGCAGCGTCCGCGCCAGCACTGGCTCCTCGGCGAGCGCGGCCCCGCCAAGCCGCCGCCCAAGGCGACGACGATGGACTCGATCATGAAGCGGCAGGCGGCGCCGTGAGCCCGGCGCGCTGATCCCGCGCGTGTTTCGCCCCCGATGAACGGCCCCCGCGGCGGGTCAGCCGGGGGGACCGGCGCACAGCCGCGGCGGGTCCGGCCGCGGCATCGATCCGGCAACAAACTCCGCCGGGGGGCTTTCGCCACCCCGGCGAGAGAGA
>CALAFV010000083.1 GCA_937891445.1 uncultured Phycisphaerales bacterium
AGCGCGCCGCGCGGGAGTGAACCGGTGTGCTTCCGCTGACGCTCGCGGATCGGACCGGGGCGCTCTACACTGCCGGCTATGTCGCAGAAGAAGACGGCATTGCTCAATGCGCGCAAGACGCCGCGGTTTGCGGGGATCTCGACGTTCTGCCGCGTTCCGAGGCTGGAGGATGTGGCGCCGGAAAACAGCCCGGTGGACTGGGCGATCTACGGCGTGCCGTTCGATTCCGGGGTGACGTACCGGCCGGGGGCGAGGTTCGGGCCGCGGGCGATCCGCGATGCGTCGCAGTATGTCAAGCCGTACTCGGTGGAGCACGGGATCAACATCGCCGAGTGGCTGAGCATCGCGGACGCGGGGGATTCGCCGGTGCGGCCGTTTGACTGCGAGGAGAACGCGCGGACGGTGACGGAGTTCGCGCTGTCGGTGGGGGATGCCGGGAGCACGAAACTGTTTGCGGTCGGGGGCGATCACTCGATCGCGTATGCGAACATCAAGGCGACGTGGGAGCGGCGGGGGCGGCCGCCGGGGGGGCTGGCGCTGATCCACTTCGACTCGCACCTGGACACGGTGGACCAGACGATGGGGGAGCGGTGGAGCCACGCATCGCCGTTCATCCGGGCGATCGAGGCGGGGTGCATCAACCCGCGGAAGATGCTTTCGATCGGGATCAAGGGGCCGCTCAACACCGGGGACGATCTGAACTACGCGGCCGAGCACGGCGTCACGATCGTGACGTACGAGGACTGGAGCCAGCGTGACGGGCAGGCGAGGATCGCGCAGTTCCTCCGGGGGCTGGGGGACGCGGAGACGTACCTGACGTTCGACATCGACTGCATCGATCCGGCGTATGCGCCGGGGACGGGGACGCCGAGCATCGGTGGGTTCACCTCCGCCGAGGCGCTGCGGCTGATCCGCGACCTGGCGGGGGAGGAGGGACGCGGGGGGATCAACCTCGTCGGCGCAGACGTGGTGGAGGTGCTGCCGGACCGGGATGTGGCGGAGATCACGGCGCTGCTCGCGGGGCACATCATCTTCGAGGTGCTGTGCCTGGATGCGGTGCGGCGGCGGGCTTCTGCCGGGTGATCCGTTCACCACGGAGCACACGGAGAACACGGAGGAAGGCGGCACGACGGGGTGTGCCACAGAGGCGCAGAGGACACCGAGGCAAAGCAGGCTTCGGAAGATGAGCGGGCAACTGCTGTCGTCGGTTGGCTGCTGCGTCTTGTCTCTGTGATCGCCGTGCCCTCGTGGTGAGGCTGCTGTAGTGAATCGCCCCGCCTCCTACGATTGGCCGATGGCCGTTGTGATGCTCGGTCGTGAGCAGGTGCGGGCGGTGCGGCGCGATCCGGCGGCGCGGGTTGTGGTTGCCGCGTGGCGGCGGCTGACGGGGGGCGGGGGGCGGACGCTGGTGGCGTGCTCGGGGGGAGCGGATTCGTCGGCGTTGGTCATTGCGCTGGCCGCGGGGCTCGGGCGGAAGGCGGCGGGGTTGCTGACCGTGGCGCATGTTGTGCACGACATGCGGCCGCGGGAGGAGACGCTGGCGGATCGGGATGCGGCGCGGAGCCTGGCGGCGGGGTTGGGGCTCGAGTTCGTCGAGGCGGAGGTGTCGGTGCGCGGTGGGGGCGCTGGGGCGAGGAATGCCGAGGCGGCGGCGCGGCGCGAGCGGTATGCGGCGCTGGGGCGTCTGGCGCGCGAGGCGGGGATCGGGTTTGTGGCGACGGCGCACCACGGCGGGGACCAGGTCGAGTCGGTGCTGATGGGGCTGCTGCGCGGGAGCGGGCCGCGGGGGTTGTCCGGGGTGGCGCCGTCGCGGCAGTTGGCGCATGGGGTGCGGCTGGTGCGGCCGATGCTGGGCGTGGGACGGGCGGACTGCGAGCGGATTTGTCGGCTCGTGGGGTGGGCGTGGCGCGAGGACACGACGAACCTGGACATCACGCGGCTTCGCTCGGCGCTGCGGCACGGGGTGGTGAGGGAACTGGTGCGGCTGCGGCCGCGGGCGGAGGCGCGGATCGCGGCAGCGGCGGAGTTGCTGCGCGACGCGGCGGGGGTGGTGGAGGACCGGGCGGCGGCGGTGGTGCAGATGGCGGAGCGCGGCGAGGGACGGGTGACGTGGCGGCGAGCGGACTTGGCACAGGAGCGGGCCGTGGTTGTGGGGGAGGCGCTGCGGATGGCGGCGGCGGAACTGACCGGCGGGCGCGGGCGGGACCGATTGACATTGCGAGCGGTGGGGCCGGCGGTGCGGGCGATCCGGGGTGAGCCGGGGCGGCCGCGGGAGTTCGCGTGGCGCGGGGTGGTGTGTCGGGTGACGTCCAGACGTGTGTCTGTTGAGCGGAGGACTGAATGAGCGTTGAAGAGCGGATGGAGCGAGAGGTCAGCCGCGGAGCGGCGGGCCAGCCGATTGTCGTGCTCGTGGGGCACTGCGGGCCGGACAGTTTCATGCTGCGCAGCGTGATCGAACGTGCGATTGGGGCGGGAGTGAGCATCGAGATGGCGGACAGCCGCGAGGAACTGGACGCGGTGCTCGCGTCGGCGGATCTGCTGCTGATCAACCGCGTGCTGGGACAGTCGCTGGGAGGGAGCGGGGTGGAGTTGATCCGGCGGCTCAAGAGCGAGATGGGCGAGAAGTCGCCGCGAATGATGCTGGTGAGCAACTACGCCGATGCGCAGGCGGAGGCGGAAGCCGTGGGGGCGCTGCCGGGATTTGGGAAGGCGGCGGCGTACGCGGAGGAGACGGCGCGGCGGCTGCGGGCGGCGGTGGGGCGGGATGGCGCGGGCGCGGCGTGCTAGGCTGTCGCCTTTGTCTGGAAACGAATCGGCTTCACCACGGAGAACACAGAGAACACGGAGCGGGAGTTTGATTTGGTTGAGCGCAGTGTCTGGTTGACCGGAGCATTCCGATCGACACAACCGTGTTCTCCGTGCTCTCTGTGGTGAGAGAAGGGGGAGGGGAAGAAAGAGGCGACGATGGCTCAGGATGCGATCGCGGTTGCGGAGTTCATCAGGCGGCGGGAGCGGGTGCTGGAGGCGCTGAAGGGGGCGGTGGGGATTGTGTTTGCGGGGGATGGGGGCGGGGCGCTGCATGGGAAGTGGCAGGCGGATGCGAACTTCCGGTACCTGACGGGGATCGCGGATGAGCCGGGGGCGGCGGTGCTGTTCGATCCGTCGGCGGAGAACCCGAAGCGGCGGTGCATCCTGTTCCTGCGGCCGCTGAACCCGGAGATGGAGCGGTGGGACGGGCTGCGGGAGGAGATCGGGGCGGCGCTGCGCGAGCGGACGGGGTTCCAGACGGTGATGCGGACGACGGCGCTGCCGAGCATGCTGACGGCCGCGGTGCGGCGGGCAAAGCGCGCGGCGTGTCTGCATTCGTTCAGCGTGTACGACGCGCCGGTGTCGCCGGATCTGGCGGTGCTGCGGAAGGTCGCCGAGCGCGTGGTGGGCGTGGCGATCGAGGACCGGACGCAACTGCTGGCGTCGATGCGGGCGGTCAAGAGCGCGGCGGAACTGCGGATGATGCGCCGGGCCGCGGAGGCGACCGCGGCGGGGTATGCCGCGGCGTACGCGGTGATCCGGCCGGGGGCGCGGGAGGCGGACGTGCAGGAGGCGCTGGAGAGCGGCTTCCGGCGCGCAGGGGGGTCGGGAACGGCGTACAACTCAATTGTGGGGTCGGGGCTCAACGGGACGGTGCTGCACTACAGCGCCAACAGCGGGGTGCTGGAGGAGGGGGACCTGCTGGTGATCGACGCCGGGGCGAACTTTGGGCCGCCGGGGTCGGCGTACGCGTGCGACGTGACGCGGACGTACCCGGTGAGCGGGACGTTCAGCCGCGAGCAGCGCGAGGTGTACGAGACGGTGCTGCGGGCGCAGGAGGCGGCGATCCGGGCGGCGCGGCCGGGCGCGCGGCTGGTGAGCGACGTGGATGGGGCGGCGCGGGCGGTGCTGGAGAAGGCGGGGTACGCGGATGCGTTCATCCACGGGATCGGGCATCAACTGGGGCTGGAGGTGCACGACATCACGCCGGATGGGCCGCTGAAGCCGGGGATGGTGGTGACGATCGAGCCGGGGGTGTACTTCCCGGATCGGAAGATGGGGATTCGGATCGAGGACGACATCCTCATCACGCGGAATGGGAACGAGAACCTCACGAAGATGATCCCCAAGAGCGTGGATGCGGTGGAGCGGGCGCTGAAGGGCGCTCGTGGTGGCGGGGAGCGGGTCGGGAGCGCGAAGGTTCGGGCGCGGCGGTAGGGCGGGCATGCGGGTCGCAGTGAGCGTCGGCACGCGTGCGCGGTGAAGGGGCATCGCTGGCGCGACGGTCCGTGGGGGCGGCGGCGCGGCCGGGGGCCGGGCGGGCGCTTGGGGATGGGCCGCGCTTGCGCTGCGCCTCGGCGAGCATGAGTTCGACGCAGTAGGGGAGGACGGCGGCGGCGCTGGCTTCGGCTGCGTCGCCGAGGAGGTAGTGGGCCTCGAGGGGGGCGACACCCGCGTCGCGGCAGTATTCGACGAAAAGGCCCGCGGCGAGCGTTTCGGCCCGCCAGGCGGGGGCCGGGATGCTCAGCGCGGCGGCGACCTCGGCGGCGCTGCGCTCGACTCGTGCGATCGTCGCGGGGCGCGCATCGTCGCACGCCCGAAGCAGCCACGCGATCGTGGGTGGTTCGGAGACAGGTAATTCGTTACACAAAGGAATGGGCGCCCGGTCGTGGCACGGCGCGGGCGCCCGTCGCTGCACATGCAGGCGGCCCATGCTCCTCCGCGGCGTCCGTGCCGTGAGGCGGGCCTCGATCCCGCGGCTCCGTCCGCGGGGGCGGGAGCGGCGGCGCCTCCGCGCCGCTCGTGTGTGTGCGTCCCGCCGGGCCGTCTGCATCCGCCGGTGGTCGTCGGTCGGCCATCGGCACCCAGACAACCTGCGATGGGTGGGTTTGCTTTCATGCGCCGGCCGGAATTTTGGCAAGCGGGGCGGGATGGGGGGCGGCGGGAAGGTAGCGTGGTCGGGCCCGCGGCGGCGGCCGGCGGAATCCGCGTGAAGCCGGTCGTCCGCCGCGGGCTCCCATTCGTGCAGCGCGTTTCGTACCCGCCTCAGTTCTGGGCGGCCCCTCCACAACCCAGGCGGAGCACGGCGTGACCACCGACCAAGGCAGTGCGGTTGTCGTCGAACTGTTCGAGACCCATTTCCATCGCGTGTACAGGTTCGTGCGGCGGTCCTCCGACCCGGCGACGGCGGAGGAGGTGGCGCACGAGGTGTTCGTGAAACTGCTGGCGCGGCGCGAGGCCCTGGCGGGGCGGCCGGTGTCGGCGAGTTACCTCATCAAGATCGCCGACAACATGCTCAAGCGGCGGTTCCGGCGCGGCGAGCGGACGCGCGAGGTGCTGGCGAGGCTGGCGAGGCGGCGATCGGAGGCGACGGAGGTTGAGCGGCGCGGGCCGGCGGCGGACTCCGTGCTGCACGCGTTTGATCGGCTCTCGCCGGAAGAACAGGAGGCCGTGCGGCTGATCGTGTGCGAGGGGCTGAGTTACCGCGACGCGGCGACGGCGATGGGCGTGCGCGTGACGACGGTGAACAACTGGAAGCACCGGGGGCTGGAGCGGATGAGGAGGGAGGTGAGGGAGGAGGGGCCGGGGAGGAGGGCGGGGGAAGGGAGGGGAAGAGGAAGGGGGAGGGAGTGATGCGGGATGAGGACACGTGAGTGTGTGATAGGGGTGTGGTGCACACGGGGGGTGAGGTATGAGGG
>CALAFV010000084.1 GCA_937891445.1 uncultured Phycisphaerales bacterium
GCGAAGGGGCCTCCGGGAGGCGGCCGTGGGCTCGCCACGTGCATCCCTGCGGAACCCAGGCAGGACGGCAGGACAAAGCAGCAAAGCAGCAAACCAGCAAAGCACCAAAGCAGCAAAGAACGCCCCCAACCCACCACCACGAAGTCCTCAGTCCTTGGTCCTTCTCTGCAATCTCCGCGTTCCTCTCGCGCGGAAGGAACCGGGGATTCGCGCAGAGCGAGAAAATGGCGAGGAGAAGAGGCTGCTCATCCCCGGCGTCATGATGTGGGTGGTCCTCAGGTGCCGGGGCGCATGAGTTTCTTCATGATCGGGGTCAGGATCAGCATGAAGAGGGCGGCGGCGGCGCAGGCGACGACGAAGAGGAAGAAGAAGTCGCCCTGGCCGCCGAAGTTCCACGGGAGTTTGTACACGCCCTGCTCGACGGCCTTGACCTGAGCGGCGACCAGGCCGCCGCCGAGGTTGGCGATGAAGGACGAGACGAACCAGATGCCCATGAGCAGCGAGACGAACTTCGCGGGCGCCGTCTTGGTCACGTAGGAGAGGCCGGTGGGCGAGAGGCAGAGTTCGCCCACGGTGTGCCAGAAGTACAGCGCGAGAATGAAGAACATGCTCGCCTTCTGCGCGCCGCCCGCGGCGATCGCGCCGGCCCTGACCATGAACAGGTAGCCGACGCCGAGGAACAGGATCCCGAGGAAGATCTTGAACGGCTGGCTCGGGTTGAGCCCGCGCCGGCCCAGTTTCGTCCAGAGCATCGCGAACAGCGGGGCCATGATGAAGATCAGGCCCGCGTTGACGGACTGGAACCAGGAAGCGGGGATCTCAAAGGACCCGATGAAGCGGTCGGTGTTCTGCTTCGTGAACAGGTTGATGCTCGACCCGGCCTGCTCGAAGCCCATCCAGAAGACGGCGTTGAAGAGCATGAAGACGAAGATGGTGATGACGGGCCCGCGGTCCTCGGGACGGTTGATGGCGAGGAACCAGCCGACCCAGCCGAGAATGGCCGCGATGAGCAGGCCAATCACGCTCCACCCCAGCACGGGCCGCGACTGGAGGTACTCGACGGCGCCGCTGATGGTGCGCGTCAGGCCGACGTGATAGAGCAGGGCGAACAGGGCGGCGAGGCCGAGGGACGCCGCGAACATGAGCATGGCGATGCGGCCGGCGCCGGAGCGCGGAGCCTCGCCGATGCCTGCGAGGTAGCGCGGGCGGCCCCACAGGTAGAGCAGCATGCCCGCCGTCATGCCCACGGCGGCGGACCCGAAGCCGTAGTGCCAGCCGACCTTCTCCCCGAGCGTGCCGCAGACGTAGGCGCAGAGGAAGGCGCCGAGATTGATGCCCATGTAGAAGATGGTGAACGCGCCGTCGCGGCGGGGGTCACCGGGCGGGTAGAGCTGGCCGACCATCACCGAGACCGTGGGCTTGAAGAAGCCGGTCCCCAGCACGATGACGGCCAGACCGCCGATGAACGTGGAAAGACCGACGGCGTTGTATGCCAGGTCGCCGAGGCCCGAGAGGCCGAGGATGATGTGGCCGGCCGTGATGAGGATGCTCCCGACAACCATCGACCGGTGGGTGCCGATGAGTTTGTCGGCGACGAAGCCGCCGAGGATCGGGAGCAGGTACGCCAGACCGGTGTACCAGCCGAAGAGGGTGTTGGCGGCGCTCTCCGTCCAGTTGCGGCCGCTGTCGTGCTCGTTGATGGACATCACCGCGACGTAGGGACGCTCGCCGGGCGCACGCGCAGCGTCGGGCTTGATGACGGCCGTGACGGATTCGTTGTCGTTGACCGTGTAGAAGGTGCGAACGGGTTCGTCGCGCTTGTCGCCCCGGTCGAACCGGATGGTGCAGGAGATGGGGTCGCCGGTGGGGTTGGTGACGATGAAGGCGTACTGCGCGTTGGTGAAGGAGTCGCCACCGGCCGGCCCGCTGACGACGACGCCCTCGGGAAGTTCACCGTCAGCAGCGACCCAGATCTTGCTGCCGGGGTTGTCGGGGTCATCGACGAGTTTGGCGCGCGTAATGCGAAGAACGGGGTCGCCGGTCGAGGCGGGCGTCGCCGGAGGGTCGGGAACCTCCTCGCCGACGGCCAGGAGCACGGCGCGGCGCTGCGTGCCGGTGGGCCCGTCCACCGCCGCGCCCGCGGCGCCGGCGGGCTTCTCTTCGAAGAGCAGCGTGTTGGGGTAGACGCCGGGGCCGACCTGCTTGGCGGCGATCACGGCGACGAGGTAGAGGGCGAGCAGCGCCCGCATGCCGTAGTACGAGAACCGCTCCCACATCTCGACCAGGAAGAGCAGGAACAGGCCCTTGGGGTGGCCCAGGATGGTCCCGCCGAGTTGGGGGGAATCCGGGAGCAAGTCGGCGGCAGCGTCGGGGGCGTTGGGAGGTGTGGCCATTTGAGTCTCGCGTGCGGGATCGGCCCCCCTCCCCGTCCCCACTCCCCTCCACTCTTGCCCCCCACTCGCCGCGCCGGCGGAGTTCGCGGCAGTTTACACGGCGGACGGTGGGCGTGCCCGAGCCGGTATGCTCTGCCGCCGCGCAAAGCACCCCGGGGGACGCGGGGGACGGAGGATGCCGCATGAGCGAAGCGCCGACCGCCAGCACTGGGCCTCGCCGCCGCGGGGTGCTCGATCTGATCGAGTGGCTGGGGAACAAGTTGCCCGACCCGGTGATCCTGTTCATCCTCGGGGCGCTCGCGGTGATGGTGGCGTCGCAGATCGGGGCGTGGGCGGGGTGGGAGGTGATGCCCAAGCGGCTGCTGCCGGTGATCGGGGAGGACGGGCAGGCGGTCGTGGACCCCGCGACGGGGAAGCCGGTGCTCGAACTGCGGGCGCCGGAGGGGGCGCAGCCGATCCGGGCGCGGGGGCTGCTGAGCGGGGACGGGCTCTACTGGGCCATCTCGAGCATGGTGGACAACTTCGTGCGCTTCCCGCCGCTGGGGGTGGTGCTGGTGGGCGTGCTGGGGATCGGGCTCGCGGAGCGGACGGGGTTCATCGGGGCGGGGCTCAAGGCGATGATGCTGGTGGTGCCCAAGCGGCTGCTGACGCCGGCGGTGGTGTTCATGGGCGTCATGTCGTCGCTGGGGACGGACGCGGGGTACGTGGTGCTGCCGCCGGTGGCGGCGGCGCTCTACAAGGCGGCGGGGCGGAGTCCGCTGGCGGGGATCGCGGCCGTGTTCGCGGGGATCGCGGGCGGGTTCAACGCCAACCTGTTGATCACGAGCCTCGACCCGCTGCTGGCGGGGTTCACGGGGCCGGCGGCGCAGACGGTGGACCCGAAGTACACGGTCAACCCGGCGTGCAACTGGTGGTTCATGATCGCCTCGACGTTCCTGGTGACGCTGGTGGGGTGGGCGACCAGCGCGTGGATCGTGGAGCCGCGGCTGAGCCGCAAGGGGGCCGACGAGGGCGGGCCGTCGCCGGTGACGGCGGAGGATGAGGCGGCGCAGCGGATGACCAAGGCGGAGGTGCGCGGGCTGGCGTGGGGGTTCGCGGCGGTCGTGGCCGTGTCGGCGGTGTTCCTGGCGTTCACGCTGGTGCCGGGGGCGCCGTTCGATGATGTGCTGTACGGGCCGGACGGGATGCCGGTGACCAAGGGGGACGTCGCGGCGGTGATGGCGGGGAACCCGGAGGGGGATGCGCGGGTGGCTCAGATCGGGGCGCTGCTGCGATCGCGCGGGTTCAGCGACCGGGAACTGGCGCGGGTGGCCGGCGGGCCGGGCGATCCCGGTGATCCGGCGGTCGGGGCGAACTGGCTCGTGGAGAGCGTGCGGGGGCCGGGGCTGGGGGACACGTTCGCCCGCTGGGTGGAGAGCATCGTGCCGATGCTGTTCCTGGTGTTCGCGATCCCGGGGATCATCTACGGCGTGGTCGTGGGGACGGTGCGCTCCGGCAAGGACGCGGCGAGGCTGATGATCGACACGATCGCATACATGGCGCCGGTGATCGTGCTGGCGTTCTTCGCGGCGCAGTTCATCGCGTACTTCAACTTCTCGCAGTTGGACCGGATGCTGGCGTACACGGGGGGCGAACTGCTGGCGGGCTCGCGGATGACGCCGGCGATGCTGGTCGTGGCGTTCATCATCCTGACGGCGGTGTTCAACCTGTTCATGGCGAGCATGTCGGCGAAGTACGCGGTGTTCGCGCCGATCTTCGTGCCGATGCTGATGCTGGCGGGGATCGCGCCGGAACTGACGCAGGCGAGTTACCGGATCGGGGACTCGACCACGAACATCATCACGCCGCTGAACTCATACGTGGTGATCATCCTGGTGGTGATGCAGAAGTTCGCGCCGCGGGCGGGGATCGGGACGCTGATCTCGATGATGCTGCCGTACACGCTCATGATGGGAGCGGCGTGGATCGCCATGGTCGCGCTGTGGATGCAGATGGGCTGGCCGCTGGGGATCGAGGGGCGGCTGTTCTACACCGGCGGGGTCTGAGCGACGGCCGGAGAGCGGGGTCCTGGGTCCGACCCGCGCGGCGGGCACAAGGTGGCGCCCCGGAATGCCGAGTTATCATCCACCCGCCGCGCGGTCCCCTCGCCCGCTCCCATGGAAACGACGCTCCGCCTCGACATCCTGCCGCAGCCGGACGAGACGACCTGCGGGCCGACGTGTCTGCACGCGGTGTACCGCTACTACGGGCTGGAAGGGGGGCTGATGGAGTTGATCGGCCAGATCGAGCGGCTCGAGAACGGGGGAACGCTCGGCGTGCTGCTGGCGAACCACGCGCTGAAGCGGGGGCTGCGGGCGACGATCCACACGTACAACCTGCGGCTGTTCGACCCGACGTGGTTCAGCACGCCGGGGGTGGACCTGGCGAAGAAACTGCGGGCCCAGGCGAGGGTGAAGGAGAGCAAGCGGCTGCGGCTGTCCACGAAGGGGTATCTGGAGTTCCTGCGCCGAGGCGGGCGGGTGGTCTTCGACGACCTGACGGACGAGGTGCTCTTCGGACCGCTCAGCCGCGGGACGCCCATCCTGACGGGGCTGAGCGCGACGTACCTGTACCGGTGTCCGCGGGAGTACGGGGACGCGGGGGAGTTTGACGATGTGAGAGGGACGCCGCAGGGGCACTTCGTGGTGCTGTGCGGGTGCGACCGGAGGACGCGGAAGGTGCTGGTGGCGGATCCGCTGAGTCCGAACCCGCCGTTCGGGCGGCATTTCTACGAACTGGATGTGGACCGGGTGAAACACGCGATCCTGCTGGGGATCGTGACGTACGACTCCGTGGTGGTCGTGCTGGAGCCGCCGCCGGGGTGGCGGGGCTCGGTCGAACAGGGCGGCGGGAACGGGCGGGCGCGAGGGGGCAAGAGGAGCCCGAGGCGGTGATGCGCAGGGGTGGCGTGCCTCAAGGAGGCGCGCGGGGACACGCCGGGCGGGGCGGCCGGGCAACGCACGGAGTCACGGGCTAAGCGCCCGTGTCAGCCGGGATGGACTTCCTCATCGTCGTCAACAACCCGAAGGACTGGCCGCTGGACCTCCCGGGTGTGGAACTGGTGTCCGCGCGGACGTACCTGACGGAAGCGGCGTACGCGGAGCGGCGCGGGGCGCGGGTGTTCAACCTGTGCCGGAGTTACCGCTACCAGAGCATGGGGTACTACGTGTCGCTGCTGGCGACGGCGCGCGGGCACAGGCCGCTGCCGTCGATCACGACGATCCAGGACCTCAAACTTCAGAACATGATCCGGCTGGCGGGGTCGGACCTGGAGGAGTTGATCCGCTCGAGCCTGGCACGGGTGAAGGAGCGGGAGTTCACGCTCAGCGTGTACTTCGGGAAGAACATCGAGAAGAAGTATGACCGGCTGGCGCTGGCGCTGTTCAACGCGTTCCCGGCGCCGCTGCTGCGGGCGAAGTTTGAGTGGGAGGACAAGAAGGAGGCCGCGAAGCCGCGGGGGAGCGGAGTTGAGAAGGTCGAAGAGAACGCGGGGACGCCCAACGGTGAGGCCCGCGGCTCGGAGGGGCGGTGGCACTTGCGGAGCCTGACGCCGATCGCGGCCAGCGACATCCCGAAAGACCACTGGCTGTTCATGCTGTACGCGATCAACCAGTACTTCGTGTCGCGTCAGCCGGCCAAGACGAGGGAGCCGCGGTACGAACTGGCGATCTTGGTGAACCCGGAAGAAGAGAACCCGCCGAGCAACGAGGGGGCGATCAAGAGGTTCATCAAGGCGGCCAAGGAGGTGGGGTTCCGGCCTGAGGTCATCGGCAAGGACGACTTCGGGCGGCTGGCGGAGTTCGACGCGCTGTTCATCCGCGAGACGACGTCGGTGAACCACCACACGTATCGCTTCGCGCGCCGGGCGGCGGCGGAGGGGCTGGCGGTGATCGACGACCCGGTGTCGATCCTGCGGTGCACGAACAAGGTGTACCTGGCTGAGTTGCTGGAACGACACGGGATCGGTTGCCCGCGGACGATGATCGTGCACCAGGGGAACGTGGAGCAGGTGCCGCTGTGGGTGGGGCTGCCGTGCGTGCTGAAGATCCCGGACGGGGCGTTCAGCCGCGGGGTGGTGAAGGTCAAGACGGTCGAGGAACTGGACGCGGAACTGACGACGATGCTCGGCAGGTCGGACCTGGTGATCGCGCAGGCGTTCGTGCCCAGCGAGTTCGACTGGCGCGTGGGGGTGCTGGGCGGGCGGCCGTTGTTCGTCAGCAAGTACCACATGGCCCGCGGGCACTGGCAGATCGTGGGGACCGACAGCAAGGGTGGGCGCACGTTCGGCAAGGTCGAGACGATGGCGTGGGAGGATGCGCCGGCGGCCGTGGTGCGGACGGCGGTGAAGGCCGCGAACCTGATCGGGGACGGGCTGTACGGGGTGGACCTGAAGCAGGTCGGGCGGAAGGTGCTGGTGATGGAGGTCAACGACAACCCCAACATCGATCACGGGTATGAGGACAAAGTCCTCAAGGACGACCTGTACCTGGCGATCATGGGGGCGCTGTACGACCGGATGCCCGCGCGGGCGGCGGGGGCCCGCCCACGGGTCCGGCGCGCGGCGAGGTGAAAGAGAGGGAGCCGTGGCGCTGCGCCTGTTCGAGGGGTACGGGGTCGAACTCGAGTACATGATCGTGGACGCGGCGACGCTGCGCGTGCGGCCGGTGGCGGACGTGCTGCTGAAGCGCGCGGCGGGGGCGGCCGAGGAGGAGTGGCCGTCGGACTACGACGTGCCGGGAACGGGGATCACGTGGTCGAACGAACTGACAGCGCACCTGATCGAACTGAAGACCTCTGAGCCGGTACGGTCACTGACGGGCCTGGCGGCGGCGTTCTCCGACAGCGTGCGCCGGGCCAATGCACTTCTGTGTGAGCAGGGGTGCCGGCTGATGCCGGGGGCGATGCACCCGTTCATGGACCCGCTGACCGAGAAGACGCTGTGGCCGCACGACTCGTCGGAGTATTACGAGGCGTTCGACCGGATCTTTGACTGCCGCGGGCACGGGTGGGCGAATCTGCAATCCTGCCACCTGAACCTGCCGTTCGAGGGGGACGAGGAGTTCGGGCGGCTGCACGCGGCGATCCGGCTGATCCTGCCCATCCTGCCGGCGCTGGCGGCGAGTTCGCCGATCATGGATGGACGGGCGACCGGAACGCTGGACAACCGGCTGGCGGTGTACCGCACCAACGCGAGGAAGGTGCCGAGCGTGAGCGGGCGGGTGATCCCCGAGCCGGTGTTCACGCGGGCGGACTACACGCGGGAGATCCTGGAGCGGATCTACGCGGACCTGGCGCCGCACGATCCCGAGGGGATCCTGCGGGAAGAGTGGGCCAATGCCCGCGGGGCGATCGCGCGGTTTACGCGGGGGTCGATCGAGATCCGCGTGCTGGACGTGCAGGAGTGTCCCGCGGCGGACATGGCGATCGTGTTCGCGGTCGTGGCGGTGCTGAAGGATCTGGTGCGCGAGCGGTGGACGGACCTGGCGGCGCAGCGGGCGTGGGAGGTCGAGCCGCTGGAGCGGGTGCTGCTGGCGTGCATCGAGGAGGCGGACGGCGCGGTCATCCGCGACGGGGCGTACCTGGAGACTCTGGGGATCAGGGGGCAGGCCGCGTGCACGGCCGGAGAGGTGTGGCGGCATTTGGTGGAGGCGAGCGTGTCGAAGGCGGAAGAGGCGGAGGAGTTCATGCCGGCGCTGCGGGTGATGCTCGACGAGGGGCCGCTGGCGCGGCGGATCGAGCGGGCGGTCGCGGCCCGTGGCGGCGACCGGGCCGCGATGGAGTCGGTGTACACGGACCTGTGCGGGTGCGTCGCCGCGGCCCCGGAGCGCGGCGGAGGTATGTTCCGTGGCGCGTAAGGTCGCGGTGCTGCTGACGTGCGAGCATGGTGGGAACGCCGTACCGGCGAGGTACCGCGACCTGTTCCGCACCAGCGGCCGAACGCTGGCGTCGCACCGCGGATGGGACCGGGGGGCGCTGGTCATCGCGAAGGACCTGCGCAAGGGGTTGCGAGCCCCGCTGATCGCCGCGACGGTGTCCCGGTTGGTCGTGGACCTCAACCGCTCGCCGGAGAGCCCCACGCTGCTCTCGCGATGGACAGCGCGGCTGGGGCCGGAGGAACGGGAGCGACTGCTGCGCGAGTTCTATTGGCCGTATCGGGCGAGGGTCGAGGAGACGGTGCGGCGGATGAACCGGGAAGGGCGGCTCGTCGTGCACATCTCCGTGCACACGTTCACGCCGGTGCTCCGCGGCGAGCAACGGGAGGTGGACGTCGGCCTGCTCTTGGATCCGACGCGGAAGCCGGAGGTGGCGGTCTGCCGCGCGTGGCGGCAACTGCTGATCGGGGA
>CALAFV010000085.1 GCA_937891445.1 uncultured Phycisphaerales bacterium
GAGTGGATCGAGTTGGAGAGCCTGGTGGAGCGGTGCCAGATGGCGGCGGTGGTGATGATGCGGTTGGGGGGAGGCGGGGACGAGGCACTAGGCATTAGGCACTAGGCACTAGTAAGAGGGGAAGAGAGCGCGAAGCGCTGGGGGGTTGGGGTCCGATATGAGGTGGGCGGGTGGGGGCAAGGATTGGCCGGAGGCGGGGGCATCGCGGAAAGGATGCTGTCGAATGTCGCAGGTCGCACAGGCGGGTCAGAAGATGGCGGCGGCTGGTGGCGCGATCGGGGGGACGGTTGGGGCGGAACTGGCCGCGAGCCCGGCGGTGCGGGCGGCGGTGGATGCGATCGTGCGCGAGGTGAAGGCGGCGAGCGCGAAGATCACGGATGTGCGCGGGCCGAAGCCGGAGTTGGCGGAGTCGTACGAGGCGTTCATGAAGCGCGCGGCGGAGGTGCGGGGGCGGGCGCTGCTGTACCCGTACCTGGGGTCGGGAGCGGGCAACGGCGCGCTGGTGGAGTTGATGGATGGGTCGGTGAAGTGGGACATGATTTCGGGGATCGGGGTGCAGTTCTTCGGGCACTCGGACCCGGACATGGTGGGGACGGCGGTCGCGGCGGGGACGGCGGACGTGCTCCAGCACGGGAATCTGCAGAGCGGGTGGGAGGCGTACGAGTTCGCGGAGACGCTGCTGGCGGAGGCGCGGAAGACCAGCCGGCTGCGGTACCTGTACCCGACGACGTCGGGGGCGATGGCGAACGAGAACGCGCTGAAGGTGTGCTACCAGAAGGTGGGGGGCGCGGTAGGGTCGGCGCCGCGGGTGATCGCGTTCAAGGACTGCTTCATGGGGCGGACGGTCACCATGAGCCAGATCGGCGACTCGGCGGCGAACCGGGTGGGGCTGCCGCTGAGCACGCTGGTGGACTACATCCCGTTCTACGACGAGTACGTGGCGCGGCAGATGGGCGGGCCGGGGAAGTTCATCGACATGGCGGTGGCGCGGCTGTGGGAGTACATCGAGCGGTACCCGCGGCAGCACGCGTGCTTCATCTTCGAACTGGTGCAGGGGGAGGGCGGGTTCAACACGGCGCCGCGGGAGTTCTTCACGGCGCTGATGGAGGTCTGCCGCGGGGCGGGGATCGCGGTGTGGGACGATGAGATCCAGACGTTCGGGCGGCTGGAGCGGATGTTCGCGTACGAGACGCTGGACCTGGGGGAGTACATCGACGTGCTGTGCGTCGGGAAGATGACGCAGGCGTGTGCGACGCTGTACACGGAGGAGTTCAACCCGGGTCCGGGGCTGCTGAGCGGGACGTTCACGAGCACGACGCCGGCGTTCCGGATGGGGACGCGGGTGATCCAGCGGCTGCGGGACGGGGGGTATTACGGCGAGAACGGGTCGATCGCGCGGCACTACCGGGCGTTCGCGGAGGGGGTGCGGGCGATCGCGGCGAAGCACCCGGAGTGGTTCCCGGGTGCGCCGGTGGTGGACATTGTGGGCGGGCGCGGGGGGATGATGCGGTTCACGCCGCTGGGGGGCGTGAAGGAGAAGGTCGTCGGGGCGTGCCGGCACCTGTTTGACGCGGGGGTGATCGTGTTCTACGCGGGGCACGGGCCGTATCACGTGCGGATGCTGCCGCCGCTGGGCGTGATGCGGGAGGAGGACTGGCCGCGGGTGATGGCGTGCGTGGAGGCGGGGCTGGCCAGGGCGCACGGGGCGGGGTGAGGGAGAAGGCGAAGGCTTGAATCTGGGGGTGGCTTGGCGCGCAGCGCGGGTGCTGGTAGTTTGCGCGAATGAGCCACGTCGCCACGCTTCCGATCGTGGGGGGAGAGGTGACCGACCTGACGTGCGTCCAGTGCGGGTATGACCTGCGAGGGCTTTCGCCTACCGGCGTGTGCCCGGAGTGCGGGACGGCGGTGGAGCGATCGCTGCAGGGGACGCTGCTGCGGTTCAGCAGCCCGGACTACGTCGCGAATCTGTATCGGGGGTTGTGGCTGATCGTGACGGGGATCCTGGTGCAGGTGGCGCTGGTCGCGGTGACCATCTTTGTCGCTTTTAGCCTGACGCCCACGGGGGCGAGCGTGGCCAGCGGGCTGATGGTGCTGGTGAGCATTGCCGAGTTCGGCGTGGCGGCGATGATCCTGTGGGGGTGGTGGTTATTCAGCGAGCCGGATCCGCGGTACACCGGGCGAGACGATGGTTCGACGGCCCGGAAGATCGTGCGGATCGCCGTGATCGTCGTCGCGGTGACGGCGATTGCGGAGGTGTTCAAAACGATCCTGGTGGGGGCGGGGACGCCTTCGCCCGTGGTCGCGCTGCTGCTGGGCGCTCTCGGGCTGTTGGGCCTGATCGCGTGGGTGACGCAGTTCTTTGCCGCGATGCAGTACCTGCGATGGCTGGCGCCCCGGTTGCCGGATGCGTACACGGCGAAGCGGGCCAGGCTGCTGATGTGGCTGACGCCGCTGCTGTACACGGTTGGGCTCCTGCTGCTCGGGTTGGGGCCGCTGATCGCGCTGGTGCTGTACTGGAACCTGCTGGATCACGTGAGGAAGCGGATCAAGGCGATCCGGGCGGAGCAGTCGCCGGTGGGGGCGTGAGGGAGAGGTGGGGGCGACGAGTGGCCGCGCTGGGAACGCGGCGGGGTGTGGCGTGCGCGGGCTGGTTTGAGGGCTTGTTCGGGGCCGATCAGCTCACGAACGGGGGGCAAACGGCCGACGACGTAGAATGCGGTCGGAGGAGGAGGGTGATGGGTTGGCGGGTCTTGGGGGGGAGCCGTGTGGGGAGGCTCGCCGTCGTGGCGGCGCAGTGGATGGGCCGGCGGACCTGTCGCGGGCCTGTTGCGGGTTCCGCCGTGGAGCGGCGGGCCAGAGCGAAGACGAGACAGGAGGGGATGACGCTTGTACCTGATCCGACGGGCGAAGATCGATGATGTTCCGACGCTGCTGAAGTTGGCGCGGATGGTGCACTTCATCAACCTGCCGGCGGACAAGGACATCCTGGCGGACAAGGTGATGCGCAGCCGGCAGAGTTTTCTGCGGGCTGCGGAACTGGCGTACGGGAAGGCAACCGGGGGCGAGCGGGCGGGGCCGCCGGAGGCGGGGATGGTGGTGAAGGAGGGGCGGCTGGAGCCGCGGGAGGCGGCGGGGCTGGCGGAGTTGACGACCGCGTCGGACCTGTTCATGTTCGTGCTGGAAGAACTGGGCGGCGAGGGGGGCGAAGGCGGCGCGCCCAGGCCGGGACCGCCGGGCGAAGGCGGCGGACCGAAC
>CALAFV010000086.1 GCA_937891445.1 uncultured Phycisphaerales bacterium
GGAGGCGGAGGAGTTGCGGGCGCAGATGGAGGCGGAGCGGCGGGTGGCGGCCGAGCGGCTGGCGGCGGTGCAGCAGGCGCGGGAGGAGATCGAGAAGAAACTGGCGGAGTTCGAGAGCAAGACGGAGAAGGTGTTCGGGGCGCTGGCGGGGCGGGCGCTGGAGGGGGCGAGCGAGCAGTTCCTCAGGATGGCGCGGGAGGCGCTGGCGGCGCAGCAGAAGGGGGCGGAACTGGAACTGGAGAAGCGGCGCGAGGCGGTGGACAAACTTGTGCGGCCGATCGCGGAGACGCTGGCGAAGACGGACGCGAAACTGGCGGAGATCGAGCGGGAGCGGCTGGGGGCGTACTCGAGCCTGGCGGAGCAGATCCGCGGGGTGATGGGGGCGCAGGAAGCGCTGCGGGCGGAGACCGGGCGGCTGGTGCGGGCGCTGAGCAAGCCGGACGTGCGCGGACGGTACGGGGAGATCCAACTGCGGCGCGTGGCGGAGTTGGCGGGGATGGTGTCGTACTGCGACTTCGCGGAGCAGACGAACCAGCGGACCAGCGACGGGCGGGTGCAGCGGCCGGACATGACGGTGCGGCTGCCGAATGACCGCGTGATCGCGGTGGACGCGAAGACGAACACGCAGGCGTACATCGAGGCGTGCGACGCGGCGACGGATGCGGAACGGGAGGCGTGCCTGGAGCGGTTTGCGCGGCACGTGTACGAGCAGGCGACGGCGCTAGCGAAGAAGACGTATTGGGCGGAGTTCAAGGGATCGCCCGAGTTTGTGGTGATGTTCGTGCCGGGGGATCAGTTTCTGGATGCGGCGCTGGCGCGGCGGCCGGACCTGCTGGATCACGCGGCGCAGCAGGGGGTGATCCTGGCGAGCCCGTCCACGCTCATCGGGCTGCTGCGGGCGGTCGCGGTGGGGTGGAGGGAGAAGAGCGTGGCGGATCAGGCGGCGGCGCTGCTGAAACTGGGGAGCGAGTTGCGGGAACGGGCGGCGGTGCTGTACGCGCACATGGCGGCGGTGGGGCGATACAACGATGTTGTGGGATCGTTCGAGGCGCGGCTGACGCCGACGCTGCGTCGGTTCGAGGAGGCGGGGCTGAAGGGGGCGAAGGACCTGCCGGCGCTGGAGCAGGTGGCGGTGCGGCCGCGGGGGAGGCAGTTGGTGCTGGATGGGGTCGTGGAGGATGGGGAGGCGGGGGAGGGGGCGGAGGTGAGCAGGTGAGAGATGCCTTGCTGGCGGCAGATGGGAAAGGGGCGTGTATGGGCGCGTGGGGCTATGGGTCGTTTGAGAACGACGATGCGCTGGATTGGGTGGGGGATCTGACGGACGGGCGGAGTTTGAAGCCCGTGGAAGCGGCGCTGGATGCGGCGCTGGGCGCCGAGGCGGACTTCGGGATCTCGGGCGAGGCGGAGTGTGGTTCGGCCGCGGCGGAGGTGGTGGCCGCGCTGGGCGGGGCGCCGAGCGGTGATCTGCCCGAGGAGATCGCGGAGTGGATCGCGACCAGGCCGTGGGAGCGGAGGGGGCTGCTCTCGAGGCTGACGGGCAAGGGGGGCGGTGGGCAGTCGGATCGGCCGCCGCGTGAGGTGTTCGGGCCGCTGGTCGCCAAAGCGCAGCGCGTGGTTGAACGGGTCATGCAGGACGAGGGGGTCCGCAGCCGGTTCCTCGACGAGGCCGGTGTGGCGGAGTGGGAGCGGCATGCGCGCGATCTTGCCGCGCGTCTTGGGCGCTGTGCCTCGTGAGCCGCGGGGCTGCGGGGCTGGTGCTGCGGACGGGGGTTGCGTGGGCGGGGCCGCTCTGGGTTGCATGGCGGCGGCGCGGGTGGGGGCGTGCGGCGAGGGCGCTGACGCCGTCGGAGGCGGGGCCGCTGGTGGGGTACTTCTCCGGCGAACTGCTGCGGCGCGTGCGGGTGGCGGAGGTGCGGCGGATTGATCTGTGGGCGCCGCTGGGGCGGGTCGGGGAGCGGCTGGCGGCGCGGGGCGGGATGGTCGGGTGGCCGGCGGGGCTGGCGCTGGATGACCTCACTGTTGTGGCAGCGGGGATGCCGGAGCGGGAACTGCGGCGGGAGTCGCTGCTGTTCCACGAGATGGTGCACGTGGTGCAGTGGCGCGTGCTGGGGCGGCGGCGGTTCCTGCGGGAGTACGTGGGTTCGTGGGCGGCGGCGGGGCGGGCGTATGGCGAGATTCCGCTGGAGGTCATGGCGTACGAGTTGCAGGAGCGGTTCGATGCGGGGGAGCGGTTTGATGCGGAGGGAGAGGTGAGGGAGAGGTTGGGGTGATCTGGGATGCGATCGTCCGGACAGCCTCGATGTCGTGGGTCGTGGATGGAGCCGGTCTGGTCTCGAGGTTCTGGAGGCGTCGTTGAGGGGGCGTTCGGCTCGATGGACGTTGTCCGAATCCGGCGCGTTTCGTATCGGATCTGACGCTCACGATCCCCGGACCGGGCGCCGGGGCGTTGGTCGGCCTTGGCGCGCTGATGCTGGGCGCCGGGCGCCGCCGCGCGGTGTAGCGTTGTTCGTCGCGACGGGGTGGGGTGGGTTCGTGCGCATCATCGAGTGCTGGGGATCGGCGAGCGGATGGGACGCACGCCGCTGGGGCGCTGTCGCCGCCGACCTGGTTCGCGATCGGACCAGCGGGCGCCGGTAGGGCCATCAGGTAGCCAGAGGGCGGGACTCGGCCGGGCGCAAGTCGTGCGCGCGGCCGTTGTTGCGTTGAACCAGCGGAGCGGCGGGACGGACCAGGGGAGGAGGCCGGCGGGTATGCTGGTCCGAAGGTTGCTTGCGCGCCGAGAAACGGGGGGCGGGGCATGCCGCGATGAGCGTGTCGGCGGCGGTGGGGGGGATTGAGGGCCACGTATGGCGATCGCCATTCTGCTGCTGCTGATCCTGATCAACGGGCTGTTCTCGATGGCGGAGATTGCGCTGGTGTCGGCGCGGCGGGTGCGGCTGGAGGCGGCCGCGGCGCGCGGGGACAAGGGGGCGGCGGCGGCGGTGCGGCTGTCGGAGGAGCCGACGCGGTTTCTCTCGACGGTGCAGGTGGGGATCACGCTGATCGCGATCCTCTCGGGCGCTTATGCGGAGGCGACGCTGTCGAAGGACCTGGAGGGGGTGCTGGGGCGGTACGAGGGCGTGCGGCCGTACGCGTCGGCGGTCGCGTCGGCGATGGTGGTCGTCGGCGTGACGTACCTGTCGGTCGTGCTGGGGGAACTGGTGCCCAAGCGGATCGGTCTGGCCAGCGCGGAGGCGATCGCCTCGTGGGCGGCGCGGCCGATGGGCGTGCTGTCGCGCGTGGCGGCGCCGGCGGTGTGGGTGCTGTCGCGGACGACGGACCTGGTCATGCGGCCGTTCGGGCGCGAGTCCGAGACGCACGCGGTCACGGAGGAGGACGTGCGCGGGATGATCGAGGCGGCCACGGAGACGGGGGCGGTGGCCGAACTCGAGCAGCGGCTGATCGAGCGCGTGTTCAGGCTGGGGGACCGGCGCGTGAAGAGCCTGATGGTGCCGCGGACGGAGATCGAGTGGCTCGAACTCGATGCGCCGCCGGAACTGCTGCGGCGGAAGGTCGCGGCGGCGTCGCACTCGCACTTCCCGGTCTGCCGCGGGGGGCTGGACCGGGTGGTGGGCGTGGTGCACCTGCGCGACCTGGTGCGGCGCGGGCTGGGCGCCGCGGGGTGGGCGGCGGGGGGACGGGTGGACCTGGCGTCGGTGATGCGGCGGCCGCTGTTTGTGCCGGAGACGGCGCCGGCGCTGAAACTGCTGGAGACGATGCAGCGGTCGCGGACGCGCTTTGCGCTGGTGGTGGACGAGTTCGGGGCGCTGGTGGGGCTGGTGACGCTGGGGGACATCGTGCAGGCGATCGTGGGGGACGTGCTGCACCGCGGCGACGGGACCGAGGCCGAGGAGCCCAGCGCGGTGCAGCGGCCGGACGGGTCGTGGCTCGTGGACGGGTCGATGTCGGTGGACCGGCTGTGGGAGTTGATGAGCCTGCGCGAGCGGCCGGAGGACGTGGAGCCGGACGTGGCGACGGTGAGCGGGCTGGTGACCTGGAAACTGGGGCACATCCCGACGTCGGGGGAGCGGTTCGTGCTGGCGGGGCACACGATTGAGGTGGTGGACATGGACCGGCAGCGCGTGGACAAGGTGCTGGTGGCCAAGATCCCGGCGGATGATGGGCACGGCGGGGAGGCCGCGGAGTAAGCACGAAAGAAAAAGGGCGGCCCGGGTTGGGCCGCCCTTTGTGAGTTGGTTGGTGCTGCCGCGGAGGGGAGGTCAGTTCCGTTCCTTGGCGGCCTTGAACTGCTCGAGGCGGGCCTGGAGTTCTTCCTTCATCTCGCCCTCGGCGAGTTCGACGGCCTTGGTCTGCAGTTCGATGGCCTTGTCGTGGTTGCCCTTGAGGTGGTAGACCGTGGCGAGCGTGTCGAGGACGGCGGGCTCGGAGGAGTCCATCAGTTCGTTGGCACGCTCGGCGGCCTTGAGGGCCAGGTCGAGGTCGCGGTGCTTCACGTCGGCATCGGGGTCCACGATGCTCCAGGCCACGTAGTTGAGCAGGCCGGGGTTGTCGTTGTTCTCGGCGATGAGTTGGGAGCCGAGTTTGGTGGCGTCCGCCGCGGGGCCGTTCTTGAGGAGAGCGTTGAAGAGGTCGACGCCCATGCGCAGCGAGTTGCGCGGGTTCTTCTCCTTGGCCTGCTCGTAGAGGTTCGTGGCGGTCTTGATGTCGCCGGACTCGATGGCCTGCTGGAAGCGGTAGGCGTCGATCGCGGGGGCCATCTTCGCGGCGTACTTGCGGGCGGCGGCGTCGATGTCGTGCGTGCCGGCGAGGACGTCCTGAAGGGGCTTGTCGAGTTCCATCGGGTGGCCGATGAAGGCGACGCGGCCCTCGCGGTCGATCAGGTAGGAGCAGGGGATGCCGTTCTGGTAGGCGGCGTCCATGTAGGCCTTGTTGGTCTCGCGGCCCTTGTCCCACGCGATGGTGTAGCCGACCTGGTCGCCGCGATTGGCGAGGAACTCCTCGACCTTCTCGAGGGTGTTGCCGGGGTCGACGCTGGTGACGCCGATGACGGTGAGGCCCTCGTCCTTGTGCTCCTTCTGGAGTTCGGTGAGGTGGGGCATGGCGCGGATGCAGGGGCCGCACCAGGTGGCCCAGAACTCGACGACGTAGACCTTGCCCTTCTCGAAGCCGGTGACGGGCTCACCCTTGACCCACTTCTCGATGGTCAGGGGCGGGGCCTTGTCGCCGACGACGAGTTTGAAGGGGAGGCTGGCGCGGTCGAAGGCCTGCTCGGACTTCTGCGCGGGCTGGGTCGCCGGCTTGGATTCCTGCGCGGCGGCGACGCCGGCGGCTGCCAGCAGGACTGCGGCGAACACGGCTCTGGACATGCGAGACTCCTTGGTATGGGTGGCGCGGGGTGGTGCGGCGCTCGGCCCCGCGCGGGAGCGCGGCCCGTCGCCGCGCAGTCGCGAGCGTTGCGGATTGTACCGGAAGCGGCCGCGGCCGGTTGGGGCGACGGGCATAAAGACGATCGCATCCCGTCAGGTGTGCGGCTCAGCCGCCGCGCTGGGCCTTGTCCCGGGCGGCCGTGAAAAGGTCCATGTGGGCCTTGAGTTCGGCGTCGTCGGGGTGGAGTTCGAGGGCGCGGGTCTGGGTTTCCACAGCTTTGTCGTGCTCGCCGCGGAGGTGGTAGACCATCGCGAGGGTGTCGAGGTAGGCGTGGTTGGCGTTCCTGGTCAGTTCGACGGCCTTCTGCGCGGCGGTGAGGGCGACGTCGAGGTCCTTGGTCTGGACCGTGCCCTCGGGGTCGACGATGGCCCAGGCCATGCGGTTGAGCAGGTCGGCGCTCTCGGCGGCGGGGCCTTCGAGGGCCTGGCGGGCGAAGATGTAGGCGCGGTCGTAGTCGCCCTTGCTGAGCAGGATGCCGAAGCGCTGGTAGGCGAGTTGCGGCCCCAGTTCCGGGTCCAGCGCCTCGATCTCGTCGGTGACGGTCATGGCGCCGTCCCAGTCCTGCTGCATGATGGCGCGGTGGAGCCGGGCGCGCAGGGGGCGGAGTTTCTCCTGGTTGATGATCTGACGGGCGTAGTCCCGCGCGGCTTTCTCGATGTCGTGCGTGCCGGCGACGACCTGCTCGAGCGTCGCGTCCATCGCGAGCGGGTGGCCGATGTAGGCGATGCGGCCTTCCTGGTTGACGATGAAGGAGCAGGGGATGCCGCCCTGGCCGGCGGCGCGCATGAAGGCGTTCCAGGTCTCGCGGTCCTCGTCCCAGGCGACGGTGTAGGTCATGACGTCGGCCTTGTCCTGGACCATGCGCTCGACGGCGTCGAGCGTGTTGCGGCTGTCCCTGGAGGTGACGCCGATGACGGTCAGGCCGGCGTCGGCGTGCTTCTTCTGGAGTTCGGCGAGGTGGGGCATCGCGGCGATGCAGGGGCCGCACCAGGTGGCCCAGAACTCGACGACGTAGACCTTGCCCTTCTCGAAGCCGGTGACGGGCTCACCCTTGACCCACTTCTCGATGGTCAGGGGCGGGGCCTTGTCGCCGACGACGAGTTTGAAGGGGAGGCTGGCGCGGTCGAAGGCCTGCTCGGACTTCTGCGCGGGCTGGGTCGCCGGCTTGGATTCCTGCGCGGCGGCGACGCCGGCGGCTGCCAGCAGGACTGCGGCGAACACGGCTCTGGACATGCGAGACTCCTTGGTATGGGTGGCGCGGGGTGGTGCGGCGCTCGGCCCCGCGCGGGAGCGCGGCCCGTCGCCGCGCAGTCGCGAGCGTTGCGGATTGTACCGGAAGCGGCCGCGGCCGGTTGGGGCGACGGGCATAAAGACGATCGCATCCCGTCAGGTGTGCGGCTCAGCCGCCGCGCTGGGCCTTGTCCCGGGCGGCCGTGAAAAGGTCCATGTGGGCCTTGAGTTCGGCGTCGTCGGGGTGGAGTTCGAGGGCGCGGGTCTGGGTTTCCACAGCTTTGTCGTGCTCGCCGCGGAGGTGGTAGACCATCGCGAGGGTGTCGAGGTAGGCGTGGTTGGCGTTCCTGGTCAGTTCGACGGCCTTCTGCGCGGCGGTGAGGGCGACGTCGAGGTCCTTGGTCTGGACCGTGCCCTCGGGGTCGACGATGGCCCAGGCCATGCGGTTGAGCAGGTCGGCGCTCTCGGCGGCGGGGCCTTCGAGGGCCTGGCGGGCGAAGATGTAGGCGCGGTCGTAGTCGCCCTTGCTGAGCAGGATGCCGAAGCGCTGGTAGGCGAGTTGCGGCCCCAGTTCCGGGTCCAGCGCCTCGATCTCGTCGGTGACGGTCATGGCGCCGTCCCAGTCCTGCTGCATGATGGCGCGGTGGAGCCGGGCGCGCAGGGGGCGGAGTTTCTCCTGGTTGATGATCTGACGGGCGTAGTCCCGCGCGGCTTTCTCGATGTCGTGCGTGCCGGCGACGACCTGCTCGAGCGTCGCGTCCATCGCGAGCGGGTGGCCGATGTAGGCGATGCGGCCTTCCTGGTTGACGATGAAGGAGCAGGGGATGCCGCCCTGGCCGGCGGCGCGCATGAAGGCGTTCCAGGTCTCGCGGTCCTCGTCCCAGGCGACGGTGTAGGTCATGACGTCGGCCTTGTCCTGGACCATGCGCTCGACGGCGTCGAGCGTGTTGCGGCTGTCCCTGGAGGTGACGCCGATGACGGTCAGGCCGGCGTCGGCGTGCTTCTTCTGGAGTTCGGCGAGGTGGGGCATCGCGGCGATGCAGGGGCCGCACCAGGTGGCCCAGAACTCAACGACGTAGACCTTGCCCTTCTCGTAGCCGGTGACGGGCCCGCCCTTGACCCACTTGTCGATGGAGAGGGCCGGGGCGCGGTCGCCGACCATGAGGTCGTATTCGCGGGCGGGCTGGGCTTGCTGCGAGGATGCGGGAGCGGACGCCGCGGGGGTAGGCTGGGCGCCGTGCGCGGATGATGCGGCGCCGGCCACGGCGAGCAGCAGGGCGGCGAACGAAGTCCTCAACATCGTGTGGCTCCTTGCCCCCGCCCCGTCCCCCTCCATCGGCGGTTGTCCCGCCGGTCAGCGCGGCACCGCGCCTGGGCTTGGCTCCATGGGGATTGTACGGGCGGCGTCTGAATATCGCTTCGCGCCCGGTGGTGCGCGGGACTGTGAAAGTTCGCCTGGGGAATTGCCTGGTGGTCGGAGCGCCGGTCAGGCGGGCTGTGGGAGGGCGCCGGGGGGAAGGTCGGGCTCGGGGGGATTCGAGGCGGCCTTGGCGGCGGCACGGTCCTCGGCGTTGCGGCGGGCCTCGGCGGCGAGGAGGTCGCTGACCGTGGGCTTGGAGAGCGTCTGGCCGCTCATGAGGCGCTGCACCTCGTCGGAGGAGAGCGTCTCGTACTTGAGCAGGGCCTCGGCGACGGCGACGACCTTGTCCCAGTTCTCGGTGAGGATGCGCTCGGCGTCGGCGTAGGCCTCGTCCACGAGTTTGCGGACTTCCTCGTCGATGAGGCGTGCGGTCTCCTCGGAGTAGTCGCGCTCGGGGATGAACATGTCGCGCGTGTCGGCGCCCTTGTAGCGGACGAAGCCGAGGCGCTTGGACATGCCCCACTCGAGGATCATCGTGCGGGCGATCTGCGACACCTGCGCGATGTCCATGGCGGCGCCGCTGGAGACGTCGTTCATCGCCTTTTCCTCGGCGATGCGCCCGCCGCAGGCGACGCGCATGGTGGCCTTGAGCCACTTGAGGCTGTAGCCCCAGCGGTCCTTCTCGGGGAGGCTGAAGGTGGCGCCGCCGGCGTTGCCGCGCGGGATGATGGTGACCTTGTGGAGCGGGTCGGCGTCGGGGAGGAGGGCCTGGAGGACGGCGTGGCCGGCCTCGTGGTAGGCGGTGAGGCGGTTCTCTTCCTTCTCGCGGACGCGGCTCTTGCGGGCGCGGCCCCACTTGACCTTGTCGCGGGCTTCTTCGAGGTCCACCTGCTCGATGAAGTCCTTGTTCTGGAGGGTGGCGGCGATGGCGGCCTCGTTGATGATGGCGGCCAGGTCGGCGCCGGAGAACATCGGGGTGGCGCGGGCGACGCGCTCCAGGTCGATGTCGGGGCCGAGTTTCACCTTCTTGGCGTGGACCTTGAGGATCTCCAGGCGGCCCTGGACGTCGGGGAGCGGGACGGTGATCTGGCGGTCGAAGCGGCCGGGGCGGGTGAGCGCGGGGTCGAGGACGTCGGCGCGGTTGGTGGCGGCGATGACGATGACGCCGTCGGCGGAGTTGAAGCCGTCCATCTCGACGAGGATGGCGTTGAGGGTCTGCTCGCGCTCGTCGTGG
>CALAFV010000087.1 GCA_937891445.1 uncultured Phycisphaerales bacterium
ACTGCCCAGTCCCCGCTGCCCAGTGCCCATGTCCTTTCTGTTTGAGATGATGAAGCTCGGGCTGGCGAACCTCCGCCGCCACATGCTGCGGTCGATCCTCACGGCGCTGGGGATCATCCTCGGCGTCGCGGCGGTGATCGCGATGGTGTCGATCGGGGAGGGGTCGAAGCGCGAGGCGCTGGCGCAACTCGAGCGGCTGGGGGCGAAGAACATCATCGTGCGGTCGCAGAAGCCGCCGGAGAGCCAGCAGCAGCAGGGCGGACAGCAGCGGTCGTTCATGCTGCGGTACGGGCTGACGCGGCAGACGTTCAACGTGCTGAAGGAGAACTTCCCGGCGCTGGAGCAGGTGGTGCCGGTGAAGGCGGTGGGGTCGCAGGTGCTGCGGGGGGACCGCAAGGCGACGAGCCAGGCGTTCGGCACAACGCCGCAACTGGCGGAGGTGGCAAACCTGACGGTGGCGCGGGGGCGGTACCTGACGCAGGCGGACCTGGACGAGCAGGCGCTGGTGTGCGTGCTCGGGCACGAGGTGGCCAGGCAGTTCTTCCCGTTCGACGACCCGCTGAACTCGACGATCCGGATCGACCGGACGATCCTGCGCGTGGTGGGCGTGCTGGCGCCGGTGGGGCTCAGCGGCGGGGCGGGGGCGGCGCTGATCGGTCGGGACCTGAACCTGGACATCCACCTGCCGATCACGACGGCGACGAGCGTCTTCGGGGACCGGATCTTCCGCAGCGAGAGCGGGTCGCGCCAGGCGATGGAGGTGGAGATCACCGAGGCGTACCTGGTGGCGCCGACGCGCGACGACGTGATGGGGTACGCGGGGCTGATCCGGCGGGTGCTGGAGAGCCGGCACCCGGGGATGAAGGACATCACGATGATCGTGCCGTACGAACTTCTCGAGAGCGCGCGGAAGAGCGCGCTGACGTGGAATCTCGTGCTGGGGTTCATCGCGGGGATCTCGCTGCTGGTGGGCGGGATCGGGATCATGAACATCATGCTCGCGAGCGTGACGGAGCGGACGCGCGAGATCGGGATCCGCCGCGCACTGGGGGCGACGCGGCGGCACATCACGTGGCAGTTCCTGATCGAGACGGGGGTGCTCAGCGCGATCGGCGGCTTGATCGGGGTGGGGCTGGGCGTGGGCGGGAGCGTGGTGCTGGGGTGGGGCGTGCCGCGGCTGCACCGGATGCCGGTGATCGGGGAGTTCTTCGGGGCGGACCTGACGATGCCGACGCAGGTGACAGGATGGTCGATCGGGCTGGCGTTCGCGGTGGCGGCGGCGACGGGGCTGATCTTCGGGATCTACCCGGCGCTGAAGGCGGCGAAGCAGGACCCGATTGTGGCGCTGCGGCACGATTGAGAAGATGAGCAGGTGAGCAGGTGGGGAGGCACGGGAGTGTGAACGTGCGCCGACTCTGAAACGTGATCGCGTCGAGCGGCACATGTCCGACCAACGAGTTCAAGGCCGACGGTCGGGATGATCCTGATCGAGTTCGTGGGTCAGCCGCGGGTCGAGATCCGCAAGATCCATGTGCATGCATATCGCTATCAGGGCCTCCCGCTGGCCGTGCGGCGGATTCCGTTGCACGAACCGCCCAACGGGCTGATTGCGACCCTTTCCTGGACGTGACGGGTCCGGCCGAGGGGCGCATGGGCTCCGGATCCGGATTCGGGCTCGCGTCGGCTCTTTTCGGGGCCTCTCCAACCGTTCAAATACCTGACAAAAGGTGACTCTGGACGGGTACTCCCCTACCCTTGCCGGCCCTTCCGGTCCTCTTCTTGGCCCCTTCCCGGCCCCCGACGGGTGGTCCGGGCGTGAGAGGGAGTTCCCATGCTCGGCAAGGTTTTCAAGGCGTACGACATCCGGGGGACCTACCCCGATCCGCTGAACGAGCAGATGGCCTGGCAGATCGGGTACGGGTGCTCCAAGTTCCTGCTCCAGGATGCGCAGGCGGCGGGGGAGACGGCGCCGATGATGCGGAACATCCTCGTCGGGCGGGACATGCGCAAGTCGTCGCCGTCGCTGACCAAGGCGCTGATCCAGGGGATCACGGACCACGGGGGGAACGTGATCGACGTGGGGATGGTGGACACGCCGCTGCTGTACTTCGCGATCAACCACCTGGACTGCGCCGGGGGGGTGATGACGACGGCGAGCCACAACCCGCCGCAGTACAACGGGTTCAAGGTGTCCAAGCGCAAGGCCAAGCCGGTCGGTGAGGCGACGGGGCTGGCGGAGGTGCGGAAGTATGCCGCGACGGTGGACCGGGCGACGCTTCAGCCGGCCGGGGGGCGCGTCGAGACGCGGGACCTGTGGGACGCGTACGGGCGGCACGTGCGGTCGTTCCTCGACATGGCGGCGATCAAGAAGCGGCCGCTGAAGGTCGTGATCGACGCGAGCAACGGGATGGCGGGGACGATGGTGCCGAAGGTCTTCGGGAAGAAGGGGGAACTGGTCCCCGGGCTGGAGATCCTGGAGATCAACTTCGACAACACCAAGGGGGAGTTCGTGCACGAGCCCAACCCGCTGGTGGCGTCGAACCTGGCGCAGACGCGCGAGCGGGTCGTCGCGGACAAGGCGGACGTCGGGTTCTGCTTCGACGGGGATGCGGACCGGTGCGTGGCGGTGGACGAGACGGGGGCGATCATCGGGTGCGACATTCTGTCGGCGCTGCTGGCGCAGCACCTCCTGAAGAAGGCGGGGGTGCCGGGGATGGCGGTGGTGTACGACCTGCGGTCGAGCAAGGCGCTGCCGGAGGAGATCGTCAAGGCGGGGGGCAGGCCGGTGCGGTCGCGCGTCGGGCACGTGTTCATGAAGCAGGCGATGGCGGAGCACCGCGCGGTCTTCGGCGGCGAACTCAGCGGGCACTTCTACTTCCGCGAGAACTTCTCGGCCGACTCGGGGGCGATCGCGATGGCGAGCGTGCTGACGATCCTGGCGCAGAGCGGCAAGAAACTCAGCCAGTTGGTGAAGCCGATCGCGCGGTACGTGCAGTCGGGGGAGATCAACTTCCACATCGAGGACAAGGATGGGGCGCTGCGGCAACTGAAGGAGGTCTTCGCGGGCGTCGCGGGTCCGGGGCAGATCGACGAACTGGATGGGGTGACGATCGACTGCTTCCAGCAGCACGGGTGGTGGTGCAACGTGCGCAAGAGCAACACGGAGCCGCTGCTGCGGCTGAACCTCGAGGCCCGCGACGCGGGGATCCTGGAGCGGGTGCTGACGCAGATCGCGCCGCTGCTGGGGCAGCGGGTGGCGCATTAGCGCGGCGGCCGCGGAGCGGCGCGCGGGCCGGGTGACGGCCTTAGACTTGGTCGGCGGCCTCCGCGCGTGGCTGCTTCCGCCGCTGGAGCGTCGAGCGTCCGCTGACCGGTCCATATCGCCATGAACCTCGCGAGCTTCTTCAAGCACTGGAAGATCACGGAGAACCCCTTCCGGGGTGAGGAGGCGCGGCACGATCCGGTGTTCCTGCGCATCGGTGCGGGGGGCGACGGGCGCGGGGCGGCGGGGGCGGAGGCACAGGCCGCCGCGGCGGGGGACTGGGAGGCGCGCGGGGTCATCATCACGGCGGAGGGGACGGCGCCCGCGCAGGGGGCGGCGGGGTCCGCGCCGGGAGCCAACGGCGCGGCGCAGCAAGGCGTGCGGGCCGTGCACTCGGACTTCGAGAAGATCGCGGGGGACCTGGACCGGCCGTCGGCGGCGATCGTCTTCGGGGAGAAGGGGAGCGGGAAGACGGCGATCCGGATTCAACTGGGCGAGCGCGTGGAGGCGCACAACAAGGAGCACCCCGCGTCGCGGTGCCTGATGGTCGCGTACGACGACCTGAACCCGATCCTGGACCGGTTCGTGGACCGCGTTGGGGACGAGCGGCGGAAGCGGGACACGACGGAGGTGCTGTCGCGCTTCCGGCTTGTGGATCACATCGACGCGATCCTGGGGCTGGTGGTGCCGCGGATCGTGGACACGCTGCTGGGGGAGCAGCAGGGGGACCCTGAGCCGCTGGACCTGGGGCCGGAGCCGCGGAAGGCGATCCGGCGGGCGGATGCGAGCGTGCGGAAGGACCTGCTGCTGCTGCAGGCGCTGTACGACCGCGCGGGGCTGGCGCCGGAGCGGACGCGGCGGCTGCGCCGGCTCCTGCGGCTTGGGCCGCCGCGGGCGGTGCGGGTGTGGGGGACGCTGGCGTACGCGGGGTGGGTGGCGCCGCTGGCGGCGGCGGTGATCATCTGGCTCAACGTCGGCTTTGACTGGGGGCTGGCGGCGCAGGTGCTGGTGGGCGCACTGACGCTCGCGTGGCTGGCGGTGCTGCTGAAGTGGGCGGCGGTTGATCGGCTGGCGATGCTGCGGCTGGGGCGCCGCGTGCGGAAGCAGATCCGCGTGTCGGGGCGGACGGACGGGTCGTACGCGCGGTCGCTGGCGCAGTTGGAACTGGGGCGGGGGGAGACGGCGGGTGCGTCGCTGCTGCCGCTGACGGACTCGGACGATCCGCGGTACGCGATGATCGACCGGCTGCGCCGGGTGCTGCGGGTCTTCGGGTACACGAGCGTGATGGTGGTGGTGGACCGGGTGGATGAGCCGACGCTGATCAGCGGGGACCCGGAGAAGATGCGGGCGGTGGTGTGGCCGCTGCTGAACAACAAGTTCCTCGCGCAGCAGGGCGTGGGGATCAAACTGCTGCTGCCGATCGAACTGCGGCACGCGCTGTTCCGGGAGTCGGCTGCGTTCTTCCAGGAGGCGCGGCTCGACAAGCAGAACCTGATCGAGCGGCTGATCTGGACGGGGGCGATGCTGTACGACCTGTGCAACGCCCGGCTGGCGGCCTGCCGCGAGCCGGGGGCCGAGCCCATCACGGTCCTCGACCTGTTCGCGGAGGACGTGACGCGGCAGGACCTGGTGGACGCGCTTGACCAGATGCACCAGCCGCGGGACGCGTTCAAGTTGCTGTACCAGTGCCTGAGCGAGCACTGCTCGAACGTGACGGAGGACCAGGCGCAGTGGCGGATCCCGCGCCTGGTGCTCGAGAGCGTCCGGAAAGAGCAGAGCGAGCGGGTGAGGCAACTTTATCGAGGCGTGCGGCCCGCGTAACGCGGCGGCCGGCGCACCCCAGATCGCAAAGACCGCATAACCGGAACCGGTTGACGCTCCGTGCGCCCGGTTGCGGTTGCCTCATGAGCGGGCATCTCACTGTGCGCCGATAGGTTTGTGACGACCGGCGACCGGCGGTCAGACGAGCCGTGGATCGGCGGG
>CALAFV010000088.1 GCA_937891445.1 uncultured Phycisphaerales bacterium
AGCTGCTGGCGGACGGGAAGCTGGTGCTGGAGCCGCTGACGTACATCCGCGGGCGGAGCATCCCGCACCAGTTCATGATCGTGGACGAGGCGCAGAACCTGACGCCGCACGAGATCAAGACGATCGTCAGCCGCGTCGGGGAGGGGACGAAGGTGATCCTCACCGGCGACATCGGGCAGATCGACAACCCGTATCTCGACCAGTCGAGCAACGGGCTCAGTTACGTCGTCGAGAAGATGAAGGGGATCGGCCTGGTCGGGCACGTGACGCTGACCAAGAGCGAGCGGAGCGAACTGGCGAGTCTGGCGGCGAGCCTGCTGTAGGCGCGCGATTGCCGGCTCTGGTCCTCAGGGCTCGGCGGGAGTGGCGCCGACGGCGATCGTGTGCCGGCCGGCGGGGACGTTCTCCAGCACCGTTTCGGGGGCCGCGCCGGGCCAGCGGATCGTGATGCGCTCGGCCGCGGAAGCCTCGCCGAGGCCGGCGTGGATGAGGAACTCGTGCTGCTTGCCCGCGTGGCCGCCGATGCCGATGAGTTGGCGGCGCTGGCGGAGCGTTTGGTCGCCGGAGCGGGCCACGATCTCGATGGTTGCGCCCAGCGCGTCGCGGTTGACGCCGACGGCCTGATCGCCAACGAGTTTGAGTGTGATGGAGGCGGGGCCCGTGCCGGCGGCCGCGCGGCGCTCGGCGGTCTGGTTGAGGAAGAGGCGGACGACCGGGCCGGGTGGGGTACGAGCGTCGATCATCTCCTTCGTGAAACGGTGGAAGGACTGGCCGACGAGGATGTCGAGGTCGCCGTCGAGGTCAACATCGCCGATGGAGATCTGCGCGCTGCCGACGTGGTCGATGCCGCTGGCGGGGGTGATGTCGCGGAACGTGCCGTCGGGCTGCTGGTGGAAGATGCGGAGGCGCTGGTCGTACGGCGGCGGGTCCGGGTAGTCGCCGCTGGAGAGGATCAGGTCGAGGCGGCCATCGTGGTCGAGGTCGGCCAGTTCACAGAAGAGGTCGCCCTGGTTCCAGCGCGGGTACCACCCCTCGGGCCACTGGTCGCGCGGCGGGATCGGAGGGATGCGGTCAACGGAGAGGCGTGAGTCGGGTGCGAAGCGGCTGCCATCGCCCTGAACGAGGAAGCGGGAGCGGTCGGAGGAGTCGCCGGCCCAGGCGTGGGTGATTTCGGCGAGGAAGAGGTCCAGGTCGCCGTCGTTGTCGATGTCGCCAACGGCGGCGTCGAAGGTGTTGCCGTGCGAGCGGTAGGGCTTCTCGTCGGGTCGGTCGAAGCGAGCGTCGCGCTTGGCGATCTCCTTGAGCCAGTCGGGGTAGCGGCCGTGGCGGACCGCGTCGCCGTCGATGCCGAGGAGTGGTGCGGCATCTTCCCAGGTTGCAGCGTTGAGGTTTGAGAAGGAACCGGCAGTGGGTCGCCACAGGCGGTTGGCCCGCCGGCCGTAGTTCAACTCAAGGAGCGATGTGGTTCCGGTGGGGAAGTCGGGCAGGATGAGCACGCCGTAGGTCGGCCGGCCGGCCGCGTCGGTGTCCTCGTCGAAGGTCTCGCGGTCTTCGGGGAGCGGGATGCGCTGGAATGTGGGCGCTTCTGCCGCGGCGGACTGGATGAGCAGGTCGTTGGTGAACGCCGCGTTGGAGACGCCGTAGGTGGTGTACCAGTTGCCGAGGTAGAGGTCGAGCCGGCCGTCACGATCGACGTCGCCGACGGCGATGCAGGCGGTGGTCGCGGGCTTGGCCGCGTCGATGATGCGGGGCTCGCCGAATGTGCCGTCGCCGTTGCCGCGGAGCCAGGCGGTGCGCTTCGGTTCATCCTCCGGCTCGGTGAACTTCTCGTTGTTGATATCGAGGTAGCGGGTGAAGACGGCGTCGGGGCGGCCGTCGTTGTCGAGGTCGGCGAAGACGAGGCAGTCGCCGTCGCGCGGCGCGGGGAGGCCGGTCGGGCGGTCCAACTCGACGAAGCGCACGCCGCGACCGTCTTCGCCTGGGTGGTTGAGGAAGACGCGATAGCGGTCGGGCTTGCCCGCCTCGCGGCAGCGGATGATGGCGTCGGGGCGGCCGTCGCTGTTGAGATCGGCAAGGCAGAGGCGCGTGGCGTTGAGGTTGCCAAGGCCGGCGGCGTCGGTGGCGTCGATGAACGCCGGGGGCTCGGACGCCGCCGCGGCCGCCGCGGCAATGACGGCGATGAGACCGGACGCACCCGCAGCGCCCATCACTCGCCCTCCAGCGGGTCGCTCTCGCCCATCGCGGCGGCGAGCCTGCGCACGGCGGCGCGGAGTCGGCGGACTTCCGCCTCGAGTTCGTCCACGCGGGCGGCAAGTTCGCTGCTTGCCGGGGGCGCGGCACCGGCCGGCGTGCCGGCATGTTCGTGCGAGGCGGCGATTGGACCGTCGAGCGGGTGCAGGTCGGGGCAGAGGAGTTGGACGTAGCGGTTGGCCCGCTCGCCCGGGCGGCGCGGGAGTTCGCGGACCAGGGGCTCGCGGGCGGGGGTGTCGCCGCTGGCCTCGCGCGGGCGCATGAGGTTGCGGAGGATCTGCTCGACCTTCTCCACGCTTTCGAGGGGGTGCATGCGGGACGCGCGGCTGCGGAGTTCGCCGGGGCTCTGCGGGCCGCGGAGGAGCAGTTCGGTAAGGACGACCAGTTCCTCGGTGTCCACGCCGAGGACCTCGCGGGCAAGGTGGCGGAACTTGCTGACGCGCGAGCCGCTGAGCATGGCTTCGCGGACCAGGCCTTTGGCGCGGAGCGAGTCGAGGGCTTCGTAGACGTCTTCTTCGCTCAGGTTGGTGACCGGATCGCGGTTGTTCTTCTGGTTGGCGCCCAGGACGATCGAGTTGACGGTCATGGGGTACTGGGCGGGAACGGTCTGGGCCTTCTCGACCAGCACGCCCAGGACGCGGCACTCGTTTGGCGTCAGTTGCAGCATGGCGGCAGTGTACCGCCGCCGCGTCTGGCGCGGGTGCGAGGAACCGCGGCGAGCAACGTGCCGTTACGCGTGCTGCTTGGCGTGTCGGCCCTCGGCGATCTCTTCGACCATCTTGGCGCAGAAGGCGGGAAGGTCGGAGGGCTGGCGGCTGGTGACGAGGCCGTTGTCCACGACGACCTCTTTGTCCACCCAGTTGGCGCCGGCGTTGATCAGGTCGGTCCTGATGGACTTGTAGGAGGTGACGGTGCGGTTGCGAACAACGTCGGCCTCGACCAGAAGCCAGGGGGCGTGGCAGATGGCGGCCACGGGCTTGTGGCGCTCGAAGAAGTGGCGGACGAACTCGACGGCCTTGGGGATCACGCGGAGTTTGTCGGGATTGCGGACGCCGCCGGGGAGGACGAGAGCGTCGTAGTTGTCGGGGTTGGCCGCTTCGAGTTGGACGTCGATCTTCAGGGGCGTGGGGGACCAGTTGTCGTTGTTCCAGCCGCGGATCTCGCCGGGACGAAGCGTGTTGGAAGGAGCGACGATCGCGACCTCGGCGCCGGCGCTCTGGAGGGCCTTGAGGGGCTCGCGGAGTTCGGACTCTTCGAAGCCGTCGGTGGCGAGGATGGCGACGCGCTGGCCGGTCAGGGGGTGGTCATTGGCGTTGGTGTCAGGCATGGTGCGTGTGCTCCGTTTGGACGACGGCAGTGGTCGTCGCGGCGGCACGCTATGGGGCAAAGGCGGGGGAGGGATGAGGGGGTGTTGACGGAGCGGGCGGCGGACGGGAGGATGCCGCGGCCGTCTTGGTGGTGCTCAAATGCAGAGCACGGTCGGCGCTTCGCCGACGGCGTCCGGTTGGGCGCGATGGAGATCACGTGCGACGGTGTCGCACACCGTGCAAGGCGGTCCTCTCCCGCGGCGAGAGCCGCGGGGGAGGCTTCTTGGGAGAGGAGAGAGGGAGAGGGGGGAGGTGAGCAGGTGAGCAGGTGAGCAGGTGAGAGAGGGGACCGCATGGGGCTATTGAGGCGGGTCTTCGAGCGGTTCAGACGCGGGGGCGGTGGTCGGCGTGGGGGATTGGGAGTCGCGGAGTTGGCGCGGCGGGTGGGGATGAGCGAGGCGGAACTGCGCGCGGTACGGGTGGAATACCGGGAGTTCGCCGTGCCCAAGCGCGGCGGGGGTGCGCGGCGGCTGGCGGCTCCGGCGAGACCGCTCAAAAGCGTGCAGAGACGGATCCTGCGGCGCGTGCTGGCACGGCCGCTGGCACACGAGGCGGCGGTGGGGTTCGAGCGGGGGCGGAGTTTCGTGCACCACGCGGCGTTCCACGCGGGGCGGGCGGTCGTGATCCGGATCGACGTGCGCGACTTCTTCCCCAGCACAGGCGCAGAGCGGGTGCGAGCGCTGATGCGCCGCTTGGGGTGGGACGCGGAGGCGGCCGACCTGCTCGTGCGGCTGTGCACGTACAAGGGCGGTCTGCCGCAGGGAGCGCCGACGAGCCCGCGGCTGGCGAACCTGGTGAATTGGGACCTGGATGCGCGGTGCGCGGCAGTCGCGGCGCGGGTCGGGGCACGCTACTCGCGGTACGCCGACGATCTGACGTTCTCGCTGGAGCGCGACGACCGTGAGGCGGTGGGACGGATTCTCCGGTCGGCCAGGTGGATCCTGCGGGAGTGCGGGTACCAGATGCACGTGAAGAAGAAACTGCACATCCGGCGGCGGCACCAGCGGCAGGAGGTGACGGGGCTGGTGGTCAACGACGGCCCGCCGCGGCTGCCGCGCCGGGTGCGCCGGTGGCTGCGGGCGGTGGAGCACCGGATCGCGATGGGGGGAGCGGCGGGGCGGGCGACACTGACGCCGGCGCAGTTGGCGGGGTGGCGGGCGCTGGCGGGGATGGTGGAGCGGCAGGCGGTCGAGGGAGAGAGCGGGGGCTAAGCGACCAGCCCGGCGAGGCGGCGCGGGCGGTTGGATTGGGCCCGGGGAGCGAGGGGGAATGGGGGGCGGGGGTGGGGCGTTGGGGGGGGGGTAAGCCGTGGCTGAGGCGGGGAAAGCAGGCCGGGGCACGCTCGCGTGGTACGGT
>CALAFV010000089.1 GCA_937891445.1 uncultured Phycisphaerales bacterium
CGCCGACGCCGATCGGCAGGTCGTAGATCACCGGCATCGCCGTCCCACCGGCGCTGATGTCCAGCAACTGGAAGTTCTGCGGCAGCAGCGGCCCGGTCGGGAAGAACCGGTCCACCGACCACTTCGACATCGACACCAGGTACTTGCCGTCCGGGCTGACCGTGTCCCCCTCAGCCGCCGCCAGGTGCCCGATGTTGTAGTGCACCGGCGTCTTGTGCACCAGTTTCCACGGCTGCTCGCCGTGCTTGGCCGCGTACTCACCCCCCAGCGACCAGCGGGCCACCGCCGAGTCCAGGAACAGCGATGTGTACGCGTACCCCTTGTCGTCGAACTGCGTGTGCAGCGGGCCCAGGCCCAGTTCGACCTGCGCCTCCTTCACCGCGTCAAAGTCCAGCACCGGCACGCCGTACTCGTCCGTCCCGGAGCACTTCTTCTCCGCGATCGCCCTGCGGATCTTCTCCGTCGAGTACACCGTCACGTGCGGGTCCAACTTGCCCGACACGATCACGTACTGCCCGTTGGGCGTCACGTCCACCCCGTGCGGGCTCTTGGGCTCCGGCGCGAAGTACAGCAGCCCCTCGGCGATGCTCGTCGCCAGCGTGATCACCGGGAACCCGTTGATCGTCTCGGCCTTCCCCGCCTTGAACGCCGCCTCGGCCTTCTTCCAGTCGATGATGTGCAGGTAGTCCGTGTCCCGCTTGCTCGCGCCGGCCTCGAACGGCGGGTTCCCCCTCTCGACGCCGCCGGTCGCCATCTCCACGTTGAACGAGTTGACGAACAACAGGCCGTCACTCGCGAGTTTCCCGCAGTCCGACAGATCCTGCCAGTACGGCGGCAGTTCAAGGCAGAACGACTGCTTCACGTCGATCCGCCCCTTGGCACGGTCGAACTTCCACAGCGTCACCATCCCCCGGTACGACTCCTTGTACCGCTCCGGCGGCGCGTAGCCGTACCCCAGCACCGTCCCGTACTGCCCTCCCTCCACCACGTACTCCGTGTCCGGCGTCACGAACGCCGCGCCGTGGTCGCTCACCGTGAGCGGGTTCTTCACGACCTGCTTGGTCTCGAAGTCCCGCAGGTCGATCACCGCCATGCGAGCGTTGGCCTTGTCCCCGATGAACAGGTACTGCCCGTCGTACTCCCCGCCCGTCTCCGAGAGCGCCGGGTGGTGCGTGTCCCCCCAACTCACCTCCTTCCCGTTGATCATCAGCGCCTGGCGCACGGAGTCCGCCTCCCCGCCGTAGCCGTACCCCTGCCACGGCTCGGGCGTGAACACGCCGATCGACCGCAGCAGCCGCATCGACGGGATCCCGATCACGAACACCTGCCCGCTGTGCCCGCCCGACGAGAACATCAGGTACTCGTCGTGCCGCCCGCTGGGCGTGTACGTCTTCGCCGCGGCCATCAGGTCGTCGAGGTTGAGCCTCCGCTCGTTGGCGATCTTCGCCAGTTCCCCCATCTGCGCCGGCGTCAGTTCCACCGGCTTGGCCTCCTGGCCGCTGCGCCGCCGGCGCCGCGACTCCTGCGCCGCGGCGTCCTCCGCCAGCGGCGTCAGCGCCGTGAGTGCGAATCCTGCCATCGCGGCCATCACCACGGCCGCGCTCTTTCCGGAACGACGCTTGGCGGGTTGCATGGGGTTCTTCCTTCTTCCAGGTCCGCCCCGCCGCGCCCGCGGACGCCGCGGGCCGCCGCAGGAGCGAAAAAGCCGGTTCAGTCCTTCGTCGCCGCGGCGGTCGTCTTCAGCGACCGCAGATACGCGATGATGTCGAGGATGTCGTCGTCGCTCAGAGCCGGGTTGCCCCCCTTGGCCGGCATCCCCACTCCCGTGGTGTTCGCCGGATCGCCGGGATCGCGCCCCTTCTTGATGAACTCCAGCAGCGAGTCATCGTCGAGGCTGTCGCAGAACTCACTGTTCACCAGCGACTTGCCGTTGCCCGCGATCCCCCTGGCGTCCTTCCCGTGGCACGCCGCGCACGAAGCCGCGAACAACTTCGACCCACTCGCGATCCACTCCGCCAGTTCCTCATCCCCACCCGCCGCGGCCAGCGCCGCCGCCATCTCATCCTCCGACGGCGGCTTGGGAGCAACAGCCGCCACCGCAGGCAACTCCGGCATCCGCCGCGGGTCCTGCAAACCCCGCAGGTACAGCGCGATGTCCGCCAGGTCGTCGTCGCTCAGGTCGTCGCGCCCGCCCCTGGGCGGCATCGGCATCCTCGTCGTGTTGTCCGGGTGATCCGCCGCCCGCCCCTCGCGCAGGAAGTCGTGGAGCGACGCATCGTCCAGCGACGCGACGAACCAACTCCGCGTCAGGTCCTTCCCCAGCCCCGCAACCCCCGTCCCATCCGCGCCGTGGCACAGCACGCACGCCGACACGAACAGGTCGCGCCCGTGCGCCGTCCGCTCCACCGGCAGCACCTCCAGCGCCGGCGACGAGATCAGCCGCACGTACGCCCCACGCCGCTCCTCCTCCGCGGCCAGCCGCGCCCGGCGCTCCACCTCCCCCGCCCACGCAAACCACACGCCCGGCAGCACGATCACCGCCACCACCGCCAGCGCCGCGACCAGCGCCATGCCGGTCTGGCCCAGGGCGTGCCCCGGCTCCGGCTTCCACTCCTCCTCCGCGATCTGCCAGGGTCCGCGTCCGCGTGCGCCGCTGGTCGGGCTGGTGAGGTTCATCGCCGTCCTCCGCTTCCCCCCTGGGCCGAGTCCTCAATATCTGGAGTTCTATGTTGATATATCGGCCAAGCGGAGGCGAGTCAACAAAACCACGCCCCGATTCCGCCAAATTCCGCCGAAATGTGGAGAACTCCCCCGCCTTCCCCCAGCGTTCGCATCCCGAAAGGCAAACAGACCGCGTCAGGCCCGCTCAGCGAGCCGCGCCCGTCCGCTTCTTCCGCCCCACCGGCTTCCCCTTCACCGTCGGCTTCACCGGCGCCGGCGCGGCCGGCGCCGCCGCCGGGAACGCGCACGCCTTGTTCGTCCCCCGCGCCGTGTCCACCATCTCCGCGATCGTGCTCGACGCCAGCGCACGCTCGATCACCGCGATCGCATCATCAAGTTTCTGGTGCAGCGGGCACAGGCAGTCCGCGTGCGCCGGCAGCCCCAGCGGACACTTGCGGATCCGCACGATCGGGTCCACCGCGTTGACCACCTCCAGCGCCGTGATCTCATCCGCCGGCCGCGCCAGCGAAAAGCCCCCGTTGGGCCCGCGCTGCGACACCACGATCCCCGCGTCCGCAAGATCCTTGAGGATCTTCGAGAGATACCCCGCCGGCACCTTCGTCGCTTCCGCGATGAACTGCGACGTGCGCAGCCCCTCGCTCGCCGTCGCCAGGTACACGGCCGCCCTCAGCGCATACTCCGCGGTGTTCGAAAACATGCTGCTCCCACAAGGCCCGCGACGGGCCATCAGGTGCGGATCGTAGTGCCCGCGGCGGCGTCGAACCTCTGGTCGCCGCCATTGATAGATATCTTAGTCTTGATATTTGTCGATCGTCGGCTACGCTCAACCACGGGAACCTTCCCACCCCCCACATCCCATCACCCGCCGCGGAGACGACGCATGAGCACCTGGACCACCCGGACCACCGTCGGCCAGCTCGTCAACGAGCGCCCCGCCCGCGCCCGCATCTTCGAACGCCTCGGCATCGACTACTGCTGCGGCGGCCGCCTCCCCCTCGCCGACGCCTGCGCCAAGCGAGGTCTCGACCCCGACACCGTCGCCGACCAGATCCGCGCCGACGACCAGGCCGCCGACGCTCCCGACGACGGCCCCGACTGGGCCGCCGCCAGCGCCAGCGACCTCGCCGACCACATCGAGGCCACCCACCACGCCCGCCTCCGCGAGCAACTCCCGCGTCTGACCGCCATGGCCGTCAAGGTCGCCCAGGTCCACGGCGGCCGCCACCCCTCCCTCGTGCAACTCCGCAACGTCTTCGAGCGCTTCGCCCTCGAACTCAACTCCCACATGGCCAAGGAGGAGCGCATCCTCTTCCCCTGGATCCGCCTCCTGGAGCGCAACGCCGACGGCGCCCCCGCCGGCGTCTCCAACCCCGTCGCCCAGATGATCCACGAGCACGACGACGCCGGCGACGACCTCGCACAGATGCGTGCCCTCACCAACGGCTTCACCCCGCCGCCGGACGCCTGCGGCACCTGGCGCGTCCTCCTCGACGAACTCCGCCAACTCGAGGCCGACATGCACCAGCACGTGCACAAGGAGAACAACATCCTCTTCCCCAAGGCCATCGAACTCGACCGCGCCCGCGCCGCCGACGCGGCCTCGTCCTGCTCCTGCGGCATCCGCTGCCGCGACGAGGGCTGAGCCATGATCCGCCTCGGCGCCGCCCCGCAGCACGGCTTCGACGAACCGCTCGGCCTCATGAGCGACTGCCACCGCCGCATCGAGCGATTCCTCGACACGATGATCCGCGTCGCCGATTCCTCCGCCGACGGCGTCCTTCCGCCCGCCGCGCGCAGCGGCCTCGAAACCGCCCTCCGCTACTTCCGCGAGGCCGCCCCGCGGCACACCGCCGACGAGGAAGACTCCCTCTTCCCCCGCATGCTCGCCGCGAGCGACCCGCGCGCCCGATCCGCCGCCGAGACCATCGCCCGCCTCCACGCCCAGCACGCCGCGGCCGACGCCCTCCACGACGCCGCCAACACCCTCGCCCAGCGCTGGCTCGACGACGGCGGCCTCCCCCTCACAGACCTCGCCAACCTCCGCAAGTACCTCCACCAACTCCGCGCCATCTACGAGGAGCACATCGCCGTCGAGGACCACAACCTCTTCCCCCTCGCGGCCAGCATGCTCGACCGCGATGCGCTCGTGCAGGTCGGCCGCGAGATGGCCCAGCGCCGCGGCCTGGACCCCTCCCTCGCCGAACAACCGCAACCATGACCGACGCACGCCCGACTCCCTCCCCCACCGCCCCCGACGCCATCGCCGTCATCGGCGCGGGCGCCACCGGCACCGCGCTGGCCGCCCTCGTCGGCTCCATCGCCCCCGTCGTCCTCGTCTGCCGCAACCCCGACGACGCCGCCCTCATCCGCCGCCGCGGCGTCCGCGTCACCGGCGCTCTCCGCGGCGAGTCGCGCCCGCGTGTCGTCCCCTCCATCACCGACCTCCCCGCCGCCGGCCCGCTCCGCGCGATCTTCGTCGCCACCAAGACCACCGCGATCCCCGACGTCGCCGCCGCCCTGCGCGCCGCCTGGCCGCGCCCCGACCACGCGCCGATGGTCGTCAGTTTCCAGAACGGCATCGACCCCGGGCGTGAGATGATCCGCCTCCTCGGCACCGACCGCGTCCTGCGCATGGTCCTCAACTTCGGGGTTGTCCTGCGCGAGCCCGGCGTGGCGGAAGCAACACTCGTCACCCCGCCCAGTTGCATCGGCTACCTCAACCCCGACCACCGCCCCGCCTGCGAAGACCTCGCCGCTCTCCTCACCGCCGCCGGCCTGGCGACGCGCTTCGAGCCGCGCCTCGAAGACCGCATCTGGGCCAAAGCCATTCTCAACGCCTCGATGAGCCCCGTCGCCGCGCTGGTCAATGCCACCGTCGGCGAGGTCCTCGACTCCCCCTCGCGCCTCATCGTCGAGCGCCTGCTTCACGAGGCCATCGCCACGGCGAAGGCCCTGCACCTCGACCTCGGCCCCGACCCCGCCGCCGCGGCCTGGGCCGCCCTCGAGGCCGCCCGCCCCCACACCCCCAGCATGGTCGAGGACATCCGCGCCGGCCGCGAGAGCGAAGTCGGCCAACTCAACCGCCAGATCATCGAACGCGCCCACGCCCTCGACATCCCCGTCCCCACCCACGAAACCGTGAACGCCCTGATCGAAACCTTCGACTGGAAGATCTACGCCCGCCGCTCCACCCCCAGACCCGTACCCACCGACCCCGTCCTGCCCATGCTCTGAACCGCGGCGTCCCCGACCCCGTGCCGGGGCTCCGCCAGGAGAGCCCCCATGCAACGCCACCTCATCTTCGACCTCCCCGTCCGCGTCTTCCACGCCCTGCTCGCCACCGGGTTCACCGCCGCCGCCATCCTCGCGCTCGCCCTCGGCGAGCACCACCGCCTCTTCCCGTACCACGCCCTCATCGGCCTGATGCTCGCGGGCCTGGTCCTCCTGCGTTTGCTCTGGGCCTTCGTCGGCACGCGCCACGCCCGCCTGGGTTCGTTCCTGCACACCCCCGGCGCGCTGCTGAAGTACCTCATCGCGGCCCTCACCGGCCGCGGCGAGCGTCACGCCGCCCACAACCCCGCCTCCGCCTACGCCGCCCTCGCCATGTTCGCCCTGATCCTCGGCCTGGCCGTCACCGGCATCATGATGGCCCGCGGCAACGACGCCGTCGAGGAACTCCACGAAATTATGGTCTACACCTTCATCGCCGTCACCGCCGCCCACCTCCTCGGCCTCGCGCTCCACACCGTGCGCCACGGCGAGCCGATCTGCCTCAGCATGCTCGACGGCCGCAAGCAGACCGACGACCCGTCCGCGGCCATCCCCTCCGCCCGCCCCCTCGCCGCCCTCGCGCTCATCCTCATCACAGGCGCCGCCACCCTCGCCCTCGCCCGCGCCTACGACCCAACCGCCCAAACGCTCCACCTCCCCGGCCTCACCACCCCCCTCCAGATCGGCGACCCCGACCACCACAACCACCACGACCGCCACTGACCCCAAACCCCGCAACAGCCGAATCCACCAAACCAAGCCCGCCGCGCCAGCGGCGAGCCGCGAACGCAGTGAGCGGACTCCTCCCTCTCCCCATCCTCCCCGCCTCATCCGTGCGCTTATCAACGGTTTTGCGCACAGAGCGTGCGCGCCAACCAGGAAAATTCGAACTCCGCCAAGATTTTTTTGTCCCTTGTC